>CABSMK010000032.1 GCA_902478825.1 uncultured Collinsella sp. | reverse complement strand
CTCGACCTGCGGCGCGCCTGCCGCAGGTCGAGCCCTCGGCACCCACGCGTGTGATCGGTCGCAACACGCGCGAGGCCATGCGCTCGGGCGTGGTCTTGGGCGAGGTGGCCCGCATCGACGGCATGCTCGACATGGTGCTTGCCGAGATGCGCTCGACCAAGGCGGCGGGGGAGGGCAGCGTGCCCATCGTCATCACCGGCGACGATGCCGAGGCGCTCGCGGCGTTGGTCGGTCACAGCCTGACGGTAGACGACGCACTGACGCTACGGGGTCTCGCCGAGCTGTACCGCATCAATCAAAAGCCCCGTCGCGCGTAGCGATGGGGGCGGTGGGACAAAAACGTCTCCACCTTCCACCTGCTACAATGGGTCAAACTATTGCGATTTCGGAGGTGTCTGCCATGTCGGACGATCTTCATCAAACCACGTCGGGCAAGCGCCGCGACGTTATTAGCTGGGACGAGTTCTTTATGAGCGTGGCCATCGCCGCGCAGCGCCGTAGCAAGGACCCCAACACGCAGGTGGGCGCGTGCATCGCCAGCACCAACCACCGCATCCTTTCGGTGGGCTACAACGGTACGCCCTCGGCACTCAACGACGACTTTTTCCCGTGGGGCACGAGCGATGACCCGCTACAGGACAAGCACAACTACGTAGTCCATGCCGAGGCCAACGCCGTGCTCAACTACCGCGGCTCGCTCAAAGACCTTGAGGGTTCCACGGTCTACGTCACGCTGTTCCCGTGCCATGACTGCGCCAAGATCCTGGCGCAGGTGGGCGTGGGCGAGGTTGTCTACCTGGACAATAAGTACGCCGACACCGACGACGGCCGCATCAGTCGCCGCATTCTCGACTCCTGCGGCATCAGCTACCGCCAGGTTATCGTCGATGTCCACATCGGCACCGGGGAACAAACTCAGCAGTAGCGGCAGCGTGTGCTAGCGCCGGGCGTCGGCAAAAGCAGCTAAAAAGCCCCGTCCCAAATTGACTGCTCGTGAAAGTCGTGTCCGCGCGCATGGACGGCTCGTGAGCGGGTACATGGCTGTAGTAACATAGCTCTGTCCGCGGGCGCGCCCGCGTTATTGTGAGAAAGGAGCCCCTGTGGCTGTTAACGAAGAGCTGCTTAAGAAGGTTCTTGAGGAGATCCGCCCCAACCTGCAGGCTGACGGCGGCGATATGGAGTATGTGGGCGTCGACGACGAGGGCGTCGTCCAGCTTGAGCTTCAGGGTGCCTGCGCCGGCTGCCCTATGAGCGCACTGACCCTGTCCATGGGTATCGAGCGTATCCTCAAGGAGCACGTACCCGGCGTTACCCGTGTCGAGCAGGTCAATGCCTCCGGCGAGACGGAGGACCTGTACGACGAGTACGCGCCGTTCTAAGATGCGAAAGCTGCGGACGGCGTACTCCGCATAGACGTTACGCCCAAATATGCGGCTGCGAGCGAAAGGCCCGCGGCCGCATTTGTATGTAGGGAGTAGGAGGGTCGACATGCTCAACGACTTCTACCATATGCTTGATCCCGTCGCCATTTCGGCGGGGCCCATCACCATCTACTGGTACGGCTTGGCCTATGTGGTCGGAGCTCTGCTCACGGCGGTCGTCATGTACCGCACGCAGCGTCGCTGGGGTTTCGACATTACGGTCGACGATCTGACGAGCGTCGTGGTCGGTGTGGTCTTTGGCCTTATCATTGGCGCCCGCCTGTTCTACGTCATCTTTTACGGCGACGGCTACTATTGGGCGCATCCGCTCGAGATCTTCGCCACCAACGAAGGCGGCATGAGTTTCCACGGCGGCCTGGTGGGCGGCATCATCGGTGGCGTGCTCGTGTGCCGTATGTACAAGCTCGATGCCTGGACTTTGGCAGACCTTGCGGTCATCGGTGCTCCGCTGGCCCTGTGCCTGGGGCGCTGCGCCAACTTTGTCAACGGAGAGCTGTGGGGCAAGCCGACCGATTTGCCCTGGGGCGTGATCTTTGGCGGTACCGCGGGCGATATGCCGCGCCATCCCTCCCAGCTCTACGAGGCATTCCTAGAGGGCATTGTGCTCTTTTGCATCTTGCAGGTGCTCAGTCGCAAAAAACCGCTGCTGCCCCAGGGCACGTTTATGGGCGTGTTTGTGATGGGTTACGGCATCGTCCGCTTCCTCATTGAGTTTGTGCGCGTGCCCGATGCCCAGCTGGGCTATCTGCTGGGCGGCGTCATCACCATGGGTCAGCTGCTGAGCCTGCCGCTCGTAATCGCAGGCCTGGCGCTCATCATCTTCGCCCGACACCGCAATCGCCCCCAGCGCATCTACCTCGACGCCTAGCCACCACATACCACCACAAGGGGGACAGGCACCTTTGTGGTGGTTTTGCCGGGCAACGATGACAGAACCGTAACGTTTCTCATGATAAAACCTGCCAAAATAAACCTGTCCCTTTTTGGCAGGTTTCTAGAAAGGCTATTCGGACTGTGAAGGATTCCGACCTCTCCGCAACGGCTGCGCGCGACGCCGCCCGCATCGTTTGGTTTAAGCGCTATCCCGCCAAGCAGACGCTCATCGCATTTTTGCTCGCCCTGCTGGCGACTACGGCGTTTTCCATCGACCCCGCCCCGGTGTCGAGCAATGCGGTCCTGGCGATCGACCCCAAGGCGACGGGCACGCTCTACGTGTGTTACGAGGTACTTCTCTCGTTTGCCGGCCATACCGACGCAGTGATGCTGCTCGCGCTTGCCTGCTTGCTCACGCTGCCGTTTCGCTATGTGTTCTTTGGCCGCGGTGACGCTTGGCGCCCGTCGGTCGTGCTGCCATCGCTGTTCTTTGCCGTTTGCATGGTGTTCGGCCGTAGCTACGACCTTACCGATTCGGCAGAGATTGTGCTGGGCGACAAGGCACGCGTTATCTGCGCCTGGATTGGCGGCGCGGGCTGGATGCTTCTGGCGATTGTGGCCTTCTATCTGGCTTTTGAGTTTTTGGATTGGTTGAGCTCCCGCCGCATTCCGTTTTCGGAGACCCACTTTGGTCGCGTGTGGCGTGTTGCCCACGCCGTGCTCTCGGTCCATCCCTTTGTCGGGCCGTTTCTTGTGCTCATGATTGTCTGGGCGCCCACGCTTATCGCCTCGCTGCCCGGCCTCTTTATGGGAGATACGGGCGCGCAGATCCGCCAATGGTTCAACTATCCCAACGGCACGAGCGACTACCTGCGCCTGCTTAACCCCAACGTGCTGCTCAACGGCCATCATCCGGTGGTGCACACGGCCATCATCGGCTCATGTGTGCAACTGGGGCTTTCGCTATTCAGCAGCGCCAATGCGGGCCTTGTCATCTACACCTGTGCCCAATTTGTCATCACGGCCGCCTGCATGGCCTATTCCATATCTTCGCTGCGCAAGCTGGGCGTGAGCCTGCCGGTCCGTGGCGTCATCTTGCTGTTCTTTGCGTTTATGCCGATGTTCTCCAACTACGCGGCGCTGCTGACCAAAGACGTACTGTTTGCCGATGCGTTTTTGGTGCTGCTCGTTCAGACCGTCAAGCTCGTGGCATGTGGCCTGCCCCGTCGCGATGCCAATGCCGAGCGTGCGGGCGAACAGAGGCCCGTGCTCTTTGCACGCCACGACTGGCTGTTGCTCGTGCTGGGTGCCATGGGTTCCACGTTTTTGCGCAACGGCGGCTTGGTGTTTCCCCTGGCGGCATGCGTAATCGCGGCGGCGTTTTGCGCTTGGGACGCGCATGCGGCCCGTCGCGTTGCCAAGCAGTCTGGGGGCGCACCCTCGTACGCCACGCCGCGCTTCCGTTGGGTCGGCGTTCTCGCAGTGCTCGCGCTCTGCCTTGTTTCCAACATGTATTTCACCAAGGTATTTATGCCGGCGCACGATATCACGCCGGGCTCCAAGCGCGAGATCCTCTCGATTCCGTTTCAGCAGACGGCGCGCTTCGTCCAAAAGCACGACGGCCTTAATTCGGGCGTTAACCCCAAGGTCAAAGACGATGGCACGATTGAGGAAGCTCCCTGCGACGGCTTGGTGACCGATGAGGAGCGCGCTGTGATCGATCGCGTGCTTAAGTACGAGAACCTGGGCCGTCGCTACAACCCCGACAAATCGGATGCCGTCAAAAACTGCTTCAATGAGTACGCCTCGCAGGAGGACATCAAGGCCTATTTTAAGGTGTGGGCCCAGATGTTCAAAAAGGACCCCGAGTGCTATATCTCGGCGCTCGTCAATAACTACTACGGGTACTTCTATCCGAGCGCTCGCGATGCGTGGGTCTACAGCACGGCGCGCAGTGCCGAGATCATGGCGAAGCCCGATAACCTCAAGTACTTTGACTTCCATCCGGTCGACAGCAAAGCCGTGCGCTGGTGCGACCACCTGATTAACCTGTACCGCGTGGCGGTGCAGCGCATTCCGTTTATCTCGCTCACCATGAGCTCGGCCACCTACGTGTGGATCATGATCGTCGTGGTGGTCTACCTGTTGCGCCGCCATTCGTGGCGCGCGCTGGCCATCTGGATACCGCTGCTGGGTGTGCTCGCTGTGTGCCTGATTGGTCCATGTAATGGGTCGACCTACATGCGCTACCTGTACCCGGTCATTGCATGCATGCCTTTCGCCATCGGCGCCACGATCACCCGCAGCGACCGCCTGTGGACCTAACCAAAGATTGGCGCATTGGGGTCAGGCTGCTTTGTGCCAAGGGGCTGCATCATCACGACGCCTTCATTTTTTTGTTTATCTCACAGGCCAGTAGGTATATCATTTATAGCGTTTGTTTATATTGCCCGAGCATCCACGCTGGGCTTTAGGTCGAAACCGATAGGAGACACGTATGTCCGGACACTCTAAGTGGGCCACAACCAAGCATCGTAAGGGCGCGCAGGACGCCAAGCGTTCCGCCCTCTTCTCCAAGCTCAGCCGCAACATCACCGTTGCTGCCCGTCTCGGCGGCGACCCGCTGCCCGAGAACAACGCCAGCCTCGCCGCTGCCGTTGCCAAGGCCAAGGCTCAGTCCATGCCTAAGGACAAGATCAAGTCCGCTATCGATAAGGCCTTTGGTTCGGGTGCCGATGCCGCCGTCTACGAGAACATCGTGTACGAGGGCTACGGTCCCGCCGGTGTCGCCGTCTACGTCGACTGCCTGACCGACAACCGCAACCGCACCGCCGCCGATGTCCGTTCCGCCTTCTCCCACGCCGGTGGCAACCTGGGCACCTCCGGTTCCGTCGCCTTCCAGTTTGAGCGCAAGGGCCAGATCGTCGTTGCCAAGGAGGTCCTGGACGAGAACGCCAAGAAGGAGACCATGATCGCCAACGGTGCTGCCGGTGACGAGGATGAGTTTATGATGGCGATCGCCGAGGCCGGTGGCGAGGACTACGAGGACGCCGGCGAGGAGTGGATCGTCTGGACTGCTGCCAACGACGTTATGGCTGTCTCCAAAGCACTCGAGGAGCAGGGCGTCCAGGTCAAGGGCTCCGAGACCACCATGGTCCCGACCACCCCGACCGAGGTTTCTGGCGCCGACGCCAAGAAGGTTCAGCGCCTCATCGACCGTCTTGAGGAGCTCGACGACGTCCAGGATGTTTACAGCACCATGGACATGACCGACGAGGTCATCGCTGCCCTCGAGGAGGAGTAGCGCCCGCACGGGTTAAGCCGTGCATATCTGGGCATAATGAAGCGAGCATGCAAGCCTCGTGGAATAGATGAGCCGGATCCGCGTGCGTAGAGCACCGGACCCGGCTCTTTTATAATGATGCGAACCGTTTTGCATTTTGAGAGCCGAGATTTGAAGGGAGCGCCACGTGCGCGTACTCAAACGAGCCCTAGCGATCGTGTATCTTGCCGCCGCCATCGTGGCGCTGGGTACGCTTGTCTGCCAGTTTTGGGGGCCGTATACGTATCGCTTTATGCTGCTGATGCGCGACCCCATGCCGCGCATTGTCGTGACGGCATGCGGCGGAGTTGTGGCGATTGGCGTGCTGGTAAGCTTCTTCCGCCTGATGTTTGCTCGTCGCGAGCCGTCCTGCGTGCATCCGGCGGGGGAGCGCAATATCGAGGTCACCCTTGCGGCGCTTTCTTCGTGTGCTAGGGCTGCTGCCGAGCGCGACGACCGCGTGATGGTCGAGCATGTCGAGGCCCGCGTCCAAGGCCCCGACGATTCGCACGTCCGATTTAAGGTCGAGGCTATCGCGCTTGACGATAAGGACGTGGCATCTCTGGCTACCGCGATGCAGCAGCGCATCGAGGAAGCCTGCGACACCATGCTCGGCACGCCGGGTACGACCACGCGCGTCCGTTTTTTGCCGTCCAAGACTACCGTCCAGACCGTGGAGGTTTCCGGTGAGTGATACCAATCAAGATAAGACCGCTCGTACGCCGCGCCTGACGATTGACCAGAGCGCCACGCCGGCGAGCGAACCTGTTGATTCCAAAGCAGAGGCAACTGAGTTACAAGACGCGGCAGCCGCGGATTTTGACGAGGCTATGGGTCTCATCAAGGGTACGGGCGCTGCCATCTGGAGCTATGCTGTGCGTCATCCCAACACCACGCTCGGTGCCGTCGCTGGCTTTATCCTCGCCGTGTTGGTGCTCACGCTCGGCCTGTGGGACACGCTCGTCATTGCATTTTTCGTGTTGATCGGCGCTGTGATCGGCCAAATTCGCGACGGCGAGAACGGGATCGTCAACTTCTTCGGCCGTCTGTTTAGCGGCCGCTAATATGTATTCGACTGTCGCATCTGCGGCAGGCATAAGGAGGAACCATGGCTTTTAATACGAAGGTCGATGTAGCCGATACCGAGCTCGAGGAGAACGAGGCGGTCGTCGCCGAGGCCGAGGACGTAACGCTCGAGGATGAGGCGCTCGTCGAGGCCGAGTCCGATGTGGATGAGGATGACGAGGAAGCGGACGAGTCCGAGGACTCGCTGACCTATTCCAACGGTGTGATCGAGAAGATCGTTGCCATGGCCACCCGCGAGGTTCCGCACGTTCTGGGCATGAAGGGTAACCTCATGCACTTTGTGCAGGAGCAGTTTGGTGCCGAGAATCTGACCAAGGGCGTGACGGTCGAGGTCACCGATGACAATCGCGTGGTCGTCAACATCTCCGTCATCATCGAGTACGGCGCCTATGCGCCCGCGATCTTCGACGATGTCAAGGCACGTGTCACTGAGCGCCTTGCCGCGATGACCGGCCTTGAGGTGGCGGGTGTCAACCTGCGTATCGAGGACGTCATCACCCCCGAGGAGTACGAGCACCGCACCAGCCAGCACGAATAACCTTCCAAAAAGGGACAGGTTTGTTTTGGCAGGTTTTATCTGCGAAAACGTTAAACGGCCGACCGCGCAAGTAAAAGCGTGGCCGGCCGTTATTTGTATGCCCCCCGATGTAGGCATACCGCTCGTCTAA
Source organism: uncultured Collinsella sp. (assembly GCA_902478825.1). Classification (GTDB taxonomy): domain Bacteria; phylum Actinomycetota; class Coriobacteriia; order Coriobacteriales; family Coriobacteriaceae; genus Collinsella. The sequence continues at coordinate 6,668 of CABSMK010000032.1, read as the reverse complement.
CTAGGGGTTGCAATCGTTGCGTTCCGCGTTACCCTAATGGGCGCATTGTTTCCAAATTGTTAACGAGGGGTTGCCGTAATGGCTGACGAGCACGAAACAGAAAGCCAGGCATGGGCGATTGAGGCCGCCGCGGCAGAGGCGGCATCGCGAGCTGCCGAAGAGGTACATCGTCCTCCCGTGGTGCCGATGGAGCGCGTGGTCGATCGCACCGATATCGAGCGCGGCGAGCGTGCCGGCCAAAAGCGCAGCCAGGAGCCGGGCTTCCCGCGCTTTTTCGCCGAGCTCAATCTGGGCCTGATTCTTACGGCCTTCGCCATCGTTGCGTTTAAAACCCCTAATCATTTTGCTTTTGGCGGCACCTCGGGCATGTCGGTCATTCTGTCCACGCTGTTCCCGACCCTGCCCGTCGGCGTCTTTATGTGGATCATTAACGCGGTTCTCGTCGTTTTGGGCTTTATCTTTTTGGAGCGCAAGGCAATCCTGTGGAGCGTCTTCGCCTCGTTTGCGCTGTCCGCCTATGTTTCGCTGTTTGAGCTCTTTATTCCGACCGATGTCTCTCTGACGGGTGATATGTGGCTCGACCTGTGCTTTGCCGTCATCCTGCCGGCGCTTGGCAGCGCTATTGTCTTTGACATCGGCGCCTCGACGGGTGGCACGGACATTCTTGCCATGATCCTCAAGCGCCGCACGACGCTCGAGATTGGTCGCGCACTGCTGCTGGTCGATATCGGCATCGTGACCATCGCGGCCTTCTTGTACGGCCCGCGTGTCGGTCTGTATTGCGTGCTCGGCCTGTTTGCCAAGACGCTTGTGGTCGACAAAGCCATTGAGAGCATTCACCTGCGCAAAGTCTGCACGGTCATTTGTTCCGAGCCCCTTAAGGTCGAGGAGTTTATCGTCAAGCATCTCAACCGCACGGCGACCATCAGCCGCGGCTACGGTGCCTTCTCGGGCAAGTGTGTGACGGTGATCATGAGCGTGCTGAGCCGTCGCGAGGCCGTGCAGCTGCGCCGCTATGCGCGCGAAGTCGATCCGGGCGCCTTTATCACGATTGTCGACAGCTCCGAGATCGTCGGCAAGGGCTTCCGCGGAACGAACTAGCACAGACGTATTCAACGAACCGCCTGCTGGCGCCGTGTACCATGCAAATCGGTCATCTTTGAGTATTTGAACTCACATTGGGTGATAATGATGCCAAAGACATCGTTTGCGATCCAGGTGATTCGCTCTAGATACGAAGGGATGATTCTATGTTCTGCTCGCAGTGTGGCGCCCCCATGGGCGATAACGACAAGTTCTGCGGCGTGTGTGGTGCTCCTAATGCCGGTGCCGCTGGCCCCGCTCCCCAGGGACAGCCTCAGCCCCAGCAGTTTGTTCCGCAACCGCCCGTGGCGAATGCGCCAAAGGGCTGTGTGGTTCAGGCGTTCCAGGATATGACCAAGACCCCGGGCGTGCTTCAGCGTGTATGCCAAATCGCGTTTTTGCCGGCGCTGATTTGCGTTGTGTCGGTGCTCGTGTTGTTTATTCCCGTTATTGGCGGCATTGCGGCTGCCATCGGCTTTTTGGCAGCTTGCATTGCGAGCGTGTGCGGTTCCGGCTTTGGCATCGAGTGGGGTCGCGATCTGTCGCTTAAGATCGATGACGGCATGGATCGTCCGCTGATGCGTTCCACGTCGTTTGGTCTCGGAGTCTTTTCGAGCGTTATTTCGGTCGTGCTCGAGGTTATCGCTGCCATTCCCGTTATCGGTGTAGTGCTTTCGCTGGTGGAGGGCGTGGCGCTTGGTGCCGCAGGCTCGTACTCCTACTATGGCTCCTATGCGCTCGAGGCTGCGCTGTTCGGTTCGCTCGGCCTGCTTGTCCTGGCTATGATTGCCACGGCAGTCTTGGGGGTCTTCTTTAAGATGTTCGCCGACATTGCCGTGATGCACTTTGCGGTGACCGGGCGCGTTGAGAGCGCGTTTTCGCTCGACAAGGTCTGGGCGGCGTTTAAGCACAACAAGACCAAGCTGTTCTGCGCTTCGTTCCTTCCCGAGTTTTTGACGGGCCTGGTTTCCAACGCCATTACGTGGATCTTGACAGCTGTCTTTGGTGCCATCGCCGGAATTGGCGCGTACGGCTATTACTATCGCCCCACGGGTATCGAGGCGATTGTTACCGCCGGTGGTGTCACGCTCGTATTGTTCCTGGTGCTGATTGCATTCGTCACGGTGTTCCTTACGGTCTTTGGCAAGATGCTCAAGCACCGTGCCGTTGGCTATTGGGCTGCACGTTATGCAAGCGAATGGGCCGATGAGGACAAGGACGACGTTTTGACTTTTGTGCTCCCGGGTGAGAAGAAGCCTGCTCCTGCGGGATTCAATCCCACGGCAGCCACTGGTGCTGCGCCTGCCCCGGCACCCGCGCCTGCACCTGCCCCGGCACCCGCGCCTGCCCCTGCCCCGGCACCTGCTCCTGTCCCCGCACCGGCGTCCGAGGCGACGCCTGCGGAGCCCGATTGGGATGCCGTTGCCACGCCGGCGGATGAGCCGGGCGATAATCCTGCTGCCGAAAACAATCAAACCGAATAGCCGGTCGAGGCGCCCTGGGCAACTGAGCCCGGGGTGCCTTTTTCTACTGCGAAAGCAAGAAAATGCCTGGGAAAACGGTTGCAGCAAAATTTCTCGGAAATTGGTCAATGTTGCGCAACAACGTCGCGGCTATTGTTGAGAACGTAGACGTGTAAGGTTTGAAGGCGTGCGACGCCTTAGGAAAAGGAGAGGCTCATGTTCTGTCCCACTTGTGGTTCTCCCATTTCGGATGATGCCAAATTCTGCCCTGTTTGCGGATCCGCCGTTGGTGCCGCTTCTGCCGCTCCGGCCCCGCAGCCCCAGCCCGCTCCGGCCCAGGCTATTCAGCCCGTGCCCCAGCCTCAGCAGCAGTACACCGGTCAATACGCCCAACAGTCCGCATCCGCTCCGATGGGCTATGGCCCCATTAAGGCTGACCGCAGCCTGATCGGCTGGCTGCTGCTCTCTCTTGTGACCTGCGGTATCTATTCGTTCTACTTCCTGTATTGCTTGGCACGCGACGTCAACACGTTGTGTCAGGATGACGGCGATTACACGCCGGGTCTGGCGGAATTCATCCTTCTATCGTTTGTGACCTGCGGCTTCTACGCGTACTACTGGTATTACAAGATTGGCAACCGCCTGCAGGCCAACGCTCCTCGCTACGGCCTGGTGTTCCAGGAAAACGGCACCACCGTTCTTCTGTGGCAGATCTTCGGCGCGCTCCTGTGCGGCCTTGGTCCCATCTTCGCTATGAACATCATCATCAATAATACCAATGCCATGGCAACGGCTTACAACACTCGCCTTGGCGCTCGTGCCTAACAATAAGGGCGGCGTGAACAGCTCCCAGGGACATAGGGGCACGGCAGAGCTCCTTCGCCGCGCCCTTTTTTGCACCGGCGCGCTCTTTGTCGCCTGGCTCGCGCTCTACCTGCTCGATATCGGCTGCATTTTTCGAATGATGACGGGCGCTCCTTGTCTGGGATGCGGCATGACGAGGGCGTGGCTGGCGGCGCTGCGTCTCGATTTTGCGGCGGCCTTTGCCTACCATCCGCTGTTTTGGGTGGTGCCGATTGCGTTTGTGCTCGCGTTCGTGCGCGAGGAGGTGGCATCGAGCAAGCTAAAGCGTGGTGTCGACATTGCAGTCACCGTGTTGTGCATGCTGGTCATCGCCGTATGGATCGTGCGCCTCATCAATCCGGTAGATGCCGGCCTACTCTTTGGCGGCCATGCGCCCGCCGGAGTCCCCGACGACATCATCCACCTCGAACCCCCACGCTGGCTCACCATCCTTCGCTCTTTCCTGTCGTGACGGAGGACGCGCTAGAAAAGCGGTCGACACATAAGCGGGGGCGAACGTTGAGATAACGTTCGCCCCCGCTTTGCTCTAGCCAGGTTGTTATGGGTGGGCGTGATGGCTACTCGTCGTGCTTATCCTCGTGACGAGCGGCGGCGCGGGCTTCGTGGATGCCCTTGATTGCGGCATGGCGAGCCGTGCGGGCATCATGGATGGCGTCACGAGCCTCGGCGGTTGTTGCCTTGGCAGAGCGCAACTTGGCGGCCAGATCGGGGTTGGTTTCGGCGACTGCGGTAATCGCGGGACCGTCGAGCTCCTCTTGCGTGGGCTCGGCCAAAAAGTCGATGGCATACTGGGCGGCCACCATGGAGCCCTTTGCCAGCACGGTCTCGTCGATTTTGTAGAAGCAGGAATGTTGGGCGTACGTGGCGCCAATCTTGGGGTTGCGCGTACCTACAAAGGCGAGCACGCCCGGTACGCGGCGCAGGTACTCCGAAAAATCCTCGCCCGAAAGCGTGCCGCGATAATGGCCTTGGCCGGCGGGGCCCAGACACTTAATTACGGCCTGACGGCAGCGCTCGCTCGAGCCTGCGTCGTTTTCGACCTTGTAGTTGGCGATGGTGTAGTCGGTGAGCTCTGCCTCGGCGCCCAAGGCGGCCGCAGTATGCTCCACGATGCGGCGCATAAGCTCCGGCATTTCCTCGTGGGTCGAATCGCCGTAGGTGCGCACCGTGCCGGCGAGGTAGGCCGTGCCGGCGATAACGTTGCGCGCGGTGCCGCCGTGCAGCTCGCCGACGGTGATGACAGCCGGCTCGTAGGGGCTGATCTCGCGCGAAACGATGGTCTGTAGGGCATTGACGATCTCGGCGGCAACCATGACGGCGTCGTGGCCGCGCTGGGGCATGGCGCCGTGGCACGAGGTGCCGCGGACATCGATGCGGAACCAGTCGGTATTGGCCATACGCGGGCCGGGCTCGCAGCTTACGGTGCCGGCGTCGACCTCGCTCCAGATGTGCGCGGCGTAGGCGCCATCGACGCCGTCGAGCACGCCCGTGCCGATCATGAGTTTGGCGCCCTGACCGTTTTCCTCACTGGGCTGAAAGACGATGCGGACCTCGCCGTGGATGTCGTCGGTCATGTGGCGCAGGATCTGCAGCGTGCCGAGCATCATGGCGATGTGGCAGTCGTGGCCGCAGGCGTGCATGCAGCCCTCGTTGACGCTGGCGAACTCCTCACCGGTCTGCTCGGTGACGGGCAGGGCGTCGATATCGGCACGCAGCAGGATGCGGCGGCGCGGCGTGCCGTCCTCGCGATAGGCGTCGGGTGCGGTGCCGCGAAGGGTCGCCACCAGGCCTGTCTTAAGGGGGCGCTCGTAGGGGATATTCATGGCGTCGAGCTGGTTGGCGATGTCAGAAGTCGTGCGCTCCTCGGCGAGGCTCAGCTCCGGGTGCTTATGGAAGTGCCGGCGCTGCTTAATGATGTAGGGTTCAAACTCGGCGGCGATATCTTGGATGGCTGCGGTGACGTCGTCAGCCGCGCGAGCCTCGGTCGCCGCCATAATCTGCTGTGCCTTGGTCTTCGTCATGATCGATTTGCTCCTTGCTGGTTTTAACGCAAAATCGTACAGCTCTTTCCAGTATGCCACCTGCCGCTAGGGCTGGTAAAGTTGCCGTTTGCCGCTTGGGATTTTGTTATAAGGGCGGGGGAGTAAACTCGGGGGTGTTGTATTTCCTGCCAGAGATGGGGATGCCCATGCAACATATCGATCGGATTATCCGCTCCCAGAACGTCTTTACCGCGCAAGACGGCATCGATACTGCCCGTGAGCTGGCGATTGCCATCGCAGGCGACCGTATCGTCGCAGTCGGTGCGCCCGATGACGTGATCGCCGCCGCTCCCGCCGCCACGCCGGTGATCGATTACGGCGAGCAGTTTGTCTGCCCCGGTTTCCATGACGCGCACCTGCACTTCTTCCATACCTCGGTTGGTTCCTCGCCGTATATGCTCATGGATATGGGCACGTCAGAGGCGGCGCTGGTGCAGCACGCGCTCGAGTTTTCCCAGGACCTGCCCGACGACGCCTGGGTCGTGACGCAGGGCTGGCGCGATTATCGCTGGGACCCGCCTAAGCATCCTACCAAGGCGTCGCTCGATGCAGCTTTTCCCGATCGCCCCTGTGTTATGTACTCGGGTGACGGGCATACGCTGTGGCTCAACAGCCGCGCGCTCGAGGCGCTCGGCGTGACGCGTGACAGCGAGCCGCCAGCGGGTGGCAGCTACGACAAGGACGCAAACGGCGAGCTCACGGGCATTGCTCACGAAGCGGCTGCCATGCAGCTGTTGCCGCGCTGCCTTGAGTGGCTGGGCGAAGATCGCATCGCAAGCGCTTACGCCGATCAAATGAGGCGCATGGCCGAGCAGGGTATTACCTCGATCTGTGATATGTCGCTCATGCCCATGCCGGGCTGCGATTTTATCCGCGACGACGTCTACGACAAACTGCAGACAGCCGGTAGGCTGGGCATTCGAGCCCATCTGTTCCCCACACTGCTGGATGACCAGTCGCGTCTAGAAGAGCTCCAGGTACGTTACGCGAACAACGCGCTGCTTTCGGCGCCGGGTTTTAAGCAGTTCTTCGACGGCGTGTCGAGCGAACACACGGCATATCTCACTGAGCCCTATACCAATCCGCGCTTTCCGGGCGACCGGGGCCGTCTGACGGTCCCGGCTGAGCGCATGCGCAAACTGGTTCTGGCGGCTGCGGAGCGCGGTCACACCGTGCGCATCCACGTCATTGGTGACGGTGCGATTCATGCCGCGCT
>CABSMK010000031.1 GCA_902478825.1 uncultured Collinsella sp. | reverse complement strand
GGAGATGTGTATAAGAGACAGCCACAAGACCGCCCAGGAGATTCTGTCCCTGGCGATTCAGCGCTGCGCTGCCGACCACACAGCCGAGGTCACCGTTACCTCCGTGCACATTCCCTCTGATGACCTCAAGGGCCGTATCATCGGTCGCGAGGGTCGCAACATCCGGACCTTCGAGCAGGTTTCCGGCGTCAACCTCGTGATCGACGACACGCCCGAGACTGTCGTTCTTTCGAGCTTCGACCCGGTCCGTCGTGAGACCGCCCGTGTTGCCCTCGAGAACCTCATCGCCGACGGCCGCATTCACCCCGCCCGCATTGAGGAGATGTATCACAAGGCTGCCGACCTGGTTCAGCAGCGCGTGCGCGAGGCTGGCGAGCAGGCTGCCTTTGATACCGGTATCCACGACCTGCACCCCGAGATCGTCAAGACCCTTGGTGCCCTGCGCTACCGTACCTCGTTTGGTCAGAACGTGCTTCAGCACTCCCTCGAAGTCTCTGACCTGTGCGGCGTGATGGCTTCCGAGCTTGGCCTGGACGTTGTGACCGCCAAGCGCGCCGGCCTGCTGCACGACCTGGGCAAGGCAATCGACCATGACGTCGAGGGCCCGCATGCCGTCATCGGCGCCGAGCTTGCCCGCCGTTATGGCGAGAAGCCCGTTATCGTTCACGCTATCGAGGCTCACCATGCCGATGTCGACCCCAACACGGTGCTCGATGTCCTGGTACAGGCCGCCGATGCCGTCTCCGCCTCTCGCCCCGGTGCCCGTCGCGAGTCTGCCGAGAACTACATCAAGCGTCTTGAGAAGCTCGAGGAGATTGCCAACTCCCATGAAGGCGTCGAGCGTACCTATGCCATGCAGGCTGGTCGCGAGGTCCACGTCATGGTTCAGCCGGACAAGATCTCCGATGCCCAGTCCACGGTCCTGGCTCACGATATCGCCCATCAGATCGAGGAAGAGATGGAGTATCCCGGTCAGGTGCGCGTCGTCGTGATTCGCGAGAGCCGCGCTGTCGATATCGCTAAATAACATGAGCGACGCGAACGAGCTCATCTCATTTATCGCGTCGATGTCGGGGGAGGGCAACCTTCGCGTCGAGGAGAACCTTGGCGAGGGTTATGTCCGCCTCCGCGTTTCGGAGGCCGAGAGGCGCCAGGCAAAGCACGACATTCAGCATGTCGAGGATATCGTCATTGAAATGCTCCGTAATGCTCGCGATGCTGGCGCCGACAAAGTCTATCTCGCTATGACCAAGGAAGATGGCGTCCGCACGCTTGTCTTTCTGGATAACGGTTCGGGCGTTCCGCAGGATATGCAAGAGCGAATCTTCGATGCCCGCGTTACCTCCAAGCTCGAGAGCATGAAGATGGACCGTTGGGGCGTTCACGGTCGTGGCATGGCATTGTTTTCGATCAAGCAGAACACCGACGAGGCCCGTGTGGTCACGTCCGGCGTCGATCTTGGTTCAGCCTTTAAGGTGAGCGTTGCAGCCGACCGCCTCAGTGAGCGTGCCGATCAGTCCAGCTGGCCCCAGGCCGTCAAGGATGAGGACGGACGTTATGTCTGTGCTCGCGGCCCGCATAATATTATTCGCGCTGCCTGTGAGTTTGCGCTCGAGGAGCTGCGTGGTTGCGATGTCTATCTTGGTTCTCCGTCTGAGATTGCCGCGACCCTTTATGCTCAGGCGTCAAGTCGGCTCGATACGTCTCGTCTCCTGTTTATTGATGACGAGAGCGAGCTTCCGGTTGTCGATCGTTTAGGCCTTGCCTCTGATGCCGAGGACTTTATCCGTATCTGCTCGGGTTTGGGTCTTGAGATGTCCGAGCGCACGGCACATCGCATTTTGGCAGGGCAGATTAAGCCCGTTCGCGGTGTGACCGCGCGTCTGCTGCGCGAGCGTGATTCGTCCTCGCATGCGCCGGCTCCTGTCGATCTTGCAAAGGATCGTCGCGGGCTACGTATTGCCAAGGATGACATGGCACAGTTTTCGCGTGCTGTGGAGCGTGACTTTAATGACCTTGCCGCCCGGTACTATCTCAACCTTTGCGGTGACCCAAAGATTCGTGTTTCGCGTGATCGAATCACTGTGACCTTCGATCTTGCCAAAGAGGAATAGTGCCTTTACCGAGTCCACTCGGTACGATACAGTTATTGCAGTTAAAACGTACTTTTAAACGCAGGAGTTTCTTCATGGATTGCCTGAAGGTATCAAGCAAATCATCGCCCGCGTCCGTTGCCGGCGCCATCGCCGGCATGGTCAAGGATGGTGTACCCGTCAACATCCAGTGTGTCGGCGCCGGTGCTGTCAACCAGGCCATTAAGGCCGTTGCCATCGCGCGCGGTTTTTTGATCCCAACCGGTTTTGATATTTCCTGCGCGCCCGTGTTCTCCGACATTCTCATTAACGGGGAGTCGCGCACGGCCATCCGCCTTTCTATCTACGTTCACCAGATCAATCGAGCTGCTATGGATAACGTCGTCATGGATGATGTTAAGCCTGTGGCATAGCTTCTGCTAGCCTCGTTTCGCTCCCCAACGTTAGGACTTATGCACATGGATCAGCGTTCCGTACGCGATATTCTTGCCGGTAAAACCTACTTTATCCGCACCTTTGGCTGCCAGATGAATCAGCACGACTCTGAGCGCGTGAGCGGTCTGCTCGATTCGTATGGTTGCCTCATGGCGCTCGATCTTGAGCATGCCGATATCGTTGTCTTCATGACATGCTGCGTGCGCGAGGCCGCCGATACTCGCCTGTACGGTCAGTGCAATTCCTGCAAAAGCCTGCCGCCTTCGCCTTCGGGCAAGCGTGTGGTTGCCGTGGGCGGCTGCATCGCGCAGCGTGATGGCGAGGGACTGCTCACCAACGTCGATAACGTCAATGTCATCTTTGGCACGCATTCTATCGCACATGTGGCCGAGCTCATTGCCGAGGCGTTCCTTGACGGCAAGCGTCATATCCGCACCAATGAGCATGAGGATACGGATGCCATGAGCATGCCGTGGCATCGAGAGACCCAGTATCACGCTTGGGTGCCCATCATGACGGGCTGCAATAATTTCTGCACCTATTGCATCGTGCCGTACGTGCGCGGTCGCGAAAAGAGCCGCCCCTTCGAGGAGATTGTCGACGAGGTGACCGGTTTGGTGCGCCAGGGCGTGCGTGAGATTACGCTGCTGGGCCAAAACGTTAACTCATATGGTCGCGATCTGTTTGGCAAGCCGCGTTTTGCCGATCTGCTGCGTGCCGTGGGCGATACGGGTGTGGAGCGCATCTTCTTTACGTCTTCGCATCCCAAGGACCTGTTGCCCGAGACCATCGACGCCATGGCCGAGACGCCTGCCGTTATGCCGCAGCTGCACTTGGCCGTCCAGTCAGGTTCGACGCGGATCCTCAAAGAGATGAATCGCCGTTATACACGTGAGGACTATTTGGGCCTGGTCGATCGCATTCGCAACCGTATGCCCGATATCGCGCTCTCGACCGACATTATCGTTGGCTTCCCAGGCGAGACTGAAGAAGACTTTGAGCAGACGCTCTCGCTTGCCGAGACGGTCCGCTATGCCCAGGCCTATACCTTCATCTACTCCAAGCGCGCTGGTACCCCGGCCGCCGAGATTGATGATCCCACACCGCACGAGGTCATCCTTGAGCGCTTTAACCGTCTGGTCAAGGTTATCGAGACGACAGCGCACGAGTACAACCAGGGTGAGCTCCATACCGTGGTGCCGGCGCTCATTGAGGGTACGAGTAAAAAGAACGATGCGGTGCTGCTGGGCAAGAGCCCCAAGAATCAGACCGTTCATGCGCCCATTCCCGAGGGATATAGCATCGACCAGCTTGTCGGTAAGATCGTTGATGTTGACGTCGACGTTGCTAAGACGTGGTATTTGTCAGGCTCCGTTGTGGGTGAGCCGCGCTAATGATTTCTCCCGGGGCAGGTCTTTCCGCCGTTGCGATCGTCGGTCCGACGGCGGTTGGTAAAAGTGACGTCGCTGACCGTTTGGCCGCTCGCCTTTCGTCTGAAGTGCTGTCGTGCGATGCGATGCAAATCTATCGCGGTATGGATATCGGCACCGCAAAGATGACGCCCGATGAGTGTACGGCGCCTCTGCGTCTCGTTGACATCGTAGAGCCGGGCGTCGCGTACTCTGCGGCGCTTTACCAGGCAGACGCTCGCGCGCATGTTGAGCGCCTGCTCGGGTCTGGACGTCTTCCGGTGTTTTGCGGGGGTACGGGCCTGTATCTCAAGGCCGCCCTCGATGAGATGGATTTTCCCTCGGGAGAACTTGAGGACGATCGCCGTGCGGGTTATCAGGAACTTGCCGAGCGCATTGGTGAGGAAGCGCTGCATAAGCTGCTTGCCGAGCGCGATCCTGAGTCTGCCGCGGTCATTCATCCTCATAATGTGCGCCGCGTGATTCGTGCGCTCGAAATGCATGATGACGGCGTTTCCTACGCGCAGCAAAAGTCACAGTTTAGTGTTCCATGTGAGCATTATCATGCCTTGTGGTTTGGCTTGACACGCAATCGTGAGCTGCTTTACGAGCGCATTAACCTGCGCGTTGACCTCATGTTTGAGCAGGGTCTTGTTGATGAGGTCCGTGGCCTTATGGACCAGGGGCTTGAAGATGCGCTCACTTCGATGCAGGCGATTGGCTACAAAGAAATCATTGATGCTTTTAACGGTGTGATGACTATGGATGAGGCTCGTGAACTCATTAAGATGCGTTCGCGTCGCTATGCCAAGCGTCAGCTTTCGTGGTTTAAGCGCGACGATCGTATTGTGTGGTTCGATATGGACGAATATACGGTCGATGAGGTCGTTGAGGATATCTTGCATCGCATCGAGGCTGCCTGATGGCCCGGTTTCCCCTCGTTCCCACAGCACCCGAGCCTGAGCGTGCCATTCTTGTCGGCGTCGAGTGGCGCGACAATGCGTGGCCGCTCGATCGCTCGCTCGATGAGCTTGAGCGCCTGGCGCACACGGCTGGCGCCCGGTGTGTTGCTCGTTTGTCGCAGCGACTGGTTAAACCCTATCCTAAATCGTTTATCGGTTCCGGCAAGGTTGAAGAGCTGTGCGGCTTAGTGCATCGCATGGATGCCGATGTCGTTATTTTTGACGACGATCTGACGTCTTCACAGCAGTCCTATCTGGAGAAGGCCGTGGGCGAACCGGTTAAGATCATCGATCGCACGGCGCTCATTCTTGATATTTTCGGCCTGCATGCCCAGACGCGCGAGGGTCGTCTACAGGTGCAGCTGGCGCAGCTTCAATATCTGTTGCCTCGTCTGCGTGGCATGTGGAGCCATCTTGCCAAGGAGCAGACGCGCGGCGGCATTGGTTCGCGCTTTGGCCAGGGTGAAAGCCAGCTCGAGGTTGACCGTCGCTTGATTCGCAATAAGATTGCCGCGCTTCGTCGTGAGCTCAAGCAGGTTGAACAGCGTCGCGATGTCCAGTCCAAGAGCCGCATTGAGTCACCGGCGTTTCGCGTCGCGTTAGCCGGTTATACCAATGCCGGTAAATCGACGTTGCTCAATCGCCTGACCGGCTCTACGGTACTTTCGCAGGACAAGCTGTTTGCTACGCTCGACCCGACGACGCGTTCGTATCGCCTGCCCGGCGGTCGCGGCATGACGATTACTGATACCGTCGGCTTTATTCAAAAGCTGCCGCATGGTCTGGTCGATGCCTTCAAATCGACGCTGTCCGAGGTGTTGGGTGCCGATCTAATTCTCAAAGTCGTAGATGCGTCTGACGAGGACTATGGGCGGCAGCTTGAGGCTGTCGACCGCGTTCTTGATGAGATCGGCGCTGGAGAGCGTTTAACGCTGACCGTATTCAATAAAATCGATCTTCTCGATAGCGTTGATCGTCTGAGCTTCCGTCGTCGCTATCCCGAGGCCGTGCTGTTCTCGGCCCAGACGGGCGAGGGACTCGACGATTTCGTCGACCGTATTGCTCGTGAGGCGGCTGCTACCGATGTGTTGCTCTCTGCTGATATCCCGTATCGCGAGGGCGCCCTCATCACGCTGGTGCATGAGCAGGGAACCCTTTTGCACGAGGAATATCTTGAGGACGGCGTTCGTATTGTGGCGAAGCTGCCGGCCCGTATCGCGCCGCGGCTCAAGCGTTATCGCACCGAGTAGACGAGCTCCAAAAAGCCCAGAATAATGGGTTGATGCAGCAGATAAAAGGGGAGTGCATGACGTCCAAGGCTGGCGAGTGCCGGCAGGGGGTTGGCGTAGGCCCAGCTTAGGGCGGTCTTATCGATTCCCTGCGCTATATGTGCGGCGAAGTATCCTGCAAGATACATAAAGATAAACGGGATGATGGGGTAGTAATCACCTGAAACAAACCCAAGGCTCGGAAATCCCAGCCACGCCAGGTAGGGGACAGGGTAGATCGTTTTGGGGATACTCCAGGTGAGGGCGAACAACACAAGGCATAGGGACATGCCCCATCTCGCCGATATCTTCTTAAGGACGGGATCGGTCAACGCCACGATGCCGGTACATGCGGCCATGCAGTAGATGATGCCAAAATTAACCGAATCGTCGACTGAGACAAGTGTTGTTGCCAGCCAGACGACGAGTGCTGCTAAGGCGTATTTGGCGGCACGTTTGATATTGTTGCGCGAAAGGGTGCACATCCAACCCGCGATAAACAAAAATACCCAGCTGATGCTGGCGCGCCAGATGTCTTGAAAGACGGTCTGGGTAAACCAGGGCATATCCCAGTCGTACAGGTAGGCGAGATCGTAGCAAGCGTGAAAACCTGCCATTGAAATCATCGTAAACCCGCGGACGGTATCAAAGATGGTGATGCGTTTTTGCATTACGAGAACCGGCGCATTAAGCCGACGACTTTGCCCAAGATGATGGGATTCGTTGCATAGATAGGCTCCATGGTGTCATTCTCGGGCTGCAGGCGTACGCGTCCCTGCTCCTTGTAGAACGTCTTGACGGTCGCTGAACCATCAATCATGGCCACGACAATTTCGCCGTTCATGGCACTCTTTTGTTCACGGACGATGATGTAATCGCCATTGAAGATGCCGACATTGATCATTGAGCTCCCATGCACCTCAAGGATAAAGGAACCCTGATCAGTGGCGATTTCGGTCGGGATAGTAAAAGTGTCTTCGATATTCTGCTCGGCCAGAATGGGAATCCCAGCCGCGACGCGACCAACGAGCGGTAGCGAGACCGTTCCGCGAGGTGCGGTGGGCTCGTCAGATTTAGAAATTGAGACAGAGGAACCGTCCTCGTTAAAGAGTTCCAGGGCGCGCGGTTTGGTGGCATCGCGCTTGAGTAGCCCGCGCGCCTCCAGGGCAGAGAGATGGGCGTGCACGGTGCTGGGAGAGGATAGGCCCACGGCAGAAGCCATCTCGCGCACGCTGGGCGGATAACCCTTCTCCTGCTGATATTCCTTGATGAAGTCGTAAATTTGCTGCTGACGCTTGGTAATTTTGCGAGCCATCAGGGCATCCTCTCTACCCATGTCAAACAAATGTTCGAATTTTGCTTGACAGGAACAACTGTTCGAAGATAATAATAACCGAACATTCGTTCTCGCGCTAGACATTTTTGTCCGCGCGGCTTGATAAAACTGTTCTCAGCAAAATACGCGAGAGGAGAACATGATGAACGCAACGAATATGGTCCAGGGAAACCTCGCCCTTAAGCTCGAGACGCCTGCAGAATACACTTTTACGGTTGTTCAGGGTGGCCGCTCCGGCTTTCAGCCTTTGACCGTAAAGCCTGCTCGCAATCAGCAGGCTGTAGCCGCGCCGGCCCGCGTTGCCCTGAAGGTTCCGACGATTGTCGCCGTTGCCGTTGCGCTTACGCTCTTCTTTGTCCTCGCTACGTCGGTCTTTATCGCTCGTCACGCCGCGTATGCCGAGTCCGTTTCCAACGTTACCTACGAGACCATTCGCGTTCAGTCTGGTGATTCTCTTTGGTCGCTTGCCGAGGAATATCCAATCGAAGGCCTTTCCACGCAAGAGACTTCCGACATGATCCGTAACGTCAATCATCTGGAGCATGGTTCGCTCGCCGCCGGTGCGCATCTTAAGGTTCCTGCTCGTTCGTAATCATTATCGCGCTGCGCATGGTACCCTTGTTATCGTTTAAGAGGAGGTACCATGCGCTGTCCCAAATGCGGCAAGGCACATACCCGCGTCGTTGATTCCCGTATGCAGGAGTCAAATAACACCATTAAGCGCCGTCGCGAATGTTGCTCGTGTAATTACCGCTTTACAACGTTCGAGCGATGCGAAGACCCAATCGAGGTCATTAAGTCAGACGGAACTAAGCAGCGGTTCGATCGCAATAAGCTGCTCGTCGGCTTGATGCGCGCCACCATCAAGCGTGATATCGACACTAAGAAGCTCAATGAGATTATCGATGACATCGAGGTCGAGCTGCGCTCTCGCACGCTGACGGCCGTTACGTCCCATGAGTTGGGTGACATGGTACTCAAGCGCTTGGCCAAGATCGACAAGGTGGCGTACATCCGCTTTGCCTCGGTCTACCGCGATTTCAAAGACGTCGATGAGTTTCTGCAAGAGCTCGACAAGCTAAGGTGATTCCATGTCCAACATTACCGTTAACATAAAGCGTCTCGACCCCACCGTCGAGCTTCCCAAATACGCCCATCCCACCGATGCCGGCTTGGATCTGCGCTCCAACGAGGACTGCGTCCTGAAGCCCTTCGAACGTCGTCTGGTCTCTACTGGGCTGGCTATCGCCCTGCCCGATGGCTACGCCGGCTTCGTCCAGCCCCGCAGCGGCTTGGCCATCAAGCAGGGCCTGTCTATAGTCAATACGCCGGGCCTCATCGACGCCCACTACCGAGGAGAACTCAAGGTTATCCTCATTAACCTGGATCCCACCAACAACATCCAAATCAACAAAGGCGACCGCATAGCCCAACTCGTCATCCAAGAAGTCCCCACGGTCAACCTCATAGAGGTAGACGAACTGGATAAAACCGACCGAGGCAACGGAGGCTTCGGCTCCAGCGGCGTCGCCTAGGGGCGCTCGTATCCCTCCCGCCCGGGGCTTACCTATATCATTCCATGCTCAAACATTCTCGCTTCGCAGGGGCGCACGGATCCCGCTTTCGCCTGAGCCCCATACATATCATCCCGTGCTCAAACATTCTCGCTTCGCTGCGAAACTGCGCGCGGGACGATATGTATGGGGCTCAGGCGAAAGGGCTACATGCTTGACATAAAACAATCTTTCTAGTTAGCCGATGCGATAAAGGGATGCCTCCTTTGTCGCATCGGCTAACTCTATTTATATTTTCCTGTTTTACCTTTGCAGGTTCTAATGGAGGGGATACCGAAGTAGCTGCTAGTAAGTAAACGTAGCTGCTCAGCGGGAGCCGCCCATATATCGTTCCACGCGCAGTTTCGCAGCGCAGCGAGAATGTTTGAGCATGGAATGATATATGGGCGGCTCCCGCTGAGCGGCGGACATTCGACTAGCGGATATGCGCGGGCTTTCCGCCCCAGTAGAAGCGGCAGAAGGCTCGTTTGCGCTTTTGGGGTTTGCCTACGAGCTCCATGGTTGCGATGGCGATGTCCTCCGCTGCGCGTGGACGGCGTAGTACTTCGCCGTTGATGAGTAGGGCTTTGAGCGACTCAGGGTGGTCGTGCAGGTGACGAAGCGTCACGATGAGTTCTCGTGCGGTGGTGACATGCATGCTGGCGCCCATGCCGGTGAGCATCGTGGTGTTGGCCTTTTCCTGGCCGTATGATTTGCCCAGCAGGATCATCGGCAGATGCGCGCACAGGCATTCGGTGACCGTGAGTCCGCCCGATTTGAGGATTGCTAGGTCGCAGCCGTGCATGAGGGCCGCCATGTCGTCCACGTAGTCCAGAACCGTGACGTTGTCGAGCTTCATGGCGTCGAAGAGCGTCATGAGTCGGGCGGCGTATTCCTTATCCTTGCCCGGTAAAAAGACAAAGTGCATGTCCTCAAAGCTGCGTAAGAAGGGGAGCGTGTGGTCCATCGCGGCACGGAAACGCACGTATGGTTGGGGCAAACTGGCGCCGGCCATCACCAATACGACGGTTTTGTCTATGGGGAGATTGAACTTGCTCAGCTCTTCCTCGCGATCGTAATTTGAATCGAAACCGGCTCGGATGGGGATGCCCGTTATGCGGATCTTTGACTCGGGAACTTTGCGGGGGCGCAGCGTTTCGGCCATAAACTCGTTGGCCACGCAGAACAGGTCGGTGTCCTTGTGGGGCCAAAAGCCTTCGACTTCATAGTCTGTTGGTACGCAGATGACCGGATAATCGATACCCGTAATAACGCGGGCACCCACGGCAACATTGGCTGCTGTGATGTGCGTTGCGACCACGGCTATAGGCCTGCGGCGACGAATATATTCGTTGAAGGCGGGGAACATAATTCGCGACCATGCCGTGCCGCCACCCCAGAGAAGATGCCCCGTAAGCGTATATCGCCAGGTCAGGTCGTAAATGGGGCGTGTGGCTCCCGTAAAAGAAGCCGCGGTCTTATTGCCGTCGAATTTAATACGTCCAAAATCAAGGATATCGAGCACTTCAATTTCAATATCCTCAGGGATTCCCTTGGTGCCGCGGATAAGGTCAAATGCTTGTGCAATCGCGTTGGCGGCGGCTTTGTGGCCCGATCCAACTGATGCGTGCACAATGGTTACCAGGGGTTTTTGTGCAGGTAAAACGGTCATTTGCTCCGGTTGGGGAGTGGCTTGCATGGGCAGGGGAGCGCTATTGCTCGTCTGCGTTTGATCCATCGATAACTCCCCTTCAGCTTTGTTACGCGATTTATCATTGTAGTGCATGAGTGTCATGTTCACGTAAATTTGGGTATGAGCGCAAAGAACGACAACGTTTCGACGAGAGGATTCTTCATGACTACCGATCAGCCGATTGATGTTGCGATTATCGGTGGAGGCCCCGCGGGCTATGCTGCCGCCATTTACGCTGCGCGTGCCAACCTGACGACGACCGTGATTGAGCAGGGCATGTCGGGTGGACAGATCGCCACGACCAATGAGGTCGAGAACTATCCGGGCATTCCGCTCTTGAGTGGCGCCGAACTCGGCGAGCGTTTTCAGCAACATGCAGAGGGGCTGGGAGCGCAGGTTACATGGAGCATGGTTACGGGTATCGATTACGATGCCGATGCAGCGCTGTTTACGGTGCATCACGATATGGGCGATACGCTTGCCTCGAGCGTTATCGCTTGCATGGGTGCCACGCCGCGTCCGGCAGGTTTCGCTGGCGAGGATACCTATCGCGGTCGTTGCGTTTCATATTGCGCAACATGTGACGGCATGTTCTTCCGCGGCAAACAGGTCTTTGTAATCGGTGGTGGCAATTCGGCATGCGAAGAGGCACTGTTCCTGTCAGACATTGCCAGCAGTGTGACCATCGTGCTGCGCCGCGACCAGTTCCGTGCGCCTGATGGTGTTGTTCAGAAAGTACTCAAAAAGGACAATATTACAGTTAGGTACCAAACTAGTATTGTTGAGCTTTCTGGTGAAGTGATGCCCACGACAATTACGTTCAAGGACAATGCAAGCGGTAAGACGCATGCTGAGACCTTTGAGCCCGGCTCTTTTGGCATCTTTGTCTATACCGGGACGCAACCCCATACCGAGCTTGTTGAGCATCTAGTCGATCTGGCGCCTGATGGCGGCATTCTGACTGATGAATCCATGGCGACCCGCACGCCAGGTCTATTTGCCGCTGGCGATATCCGTTCCAAGCGTTTACGTCAGGTTGTGACCGCGGTTTCTGACGGAGCCATAGCGGCAACCAGCGCATACGCATTTCTCCGTAGATAAGTACGATAATATATCTTATGTAAGGTTGCTATCTTTAAACATAGTGGTTGGACGGTGCAACAATGTGCTGTCCAACCACTTTTACTTAGCGGCTATGTGGTATGCAAAACTAGATAACCTAGAATACAATATAGTAAACGAACGGAGGACCCTTATGAACCACGTTAAACATGTTATCCCGATGTCCGATACATCGGTCAGCATTAAGCCGGAGGATATTCAGCCGACGGTGCTGCCGGATGCATTTATTCAGTCCGATATGGTGGGTAAACTTAACGCGTTGAGCCTGCCACGCTATGACCAGTTGCCCAACGTAACGCTCTATCGCGATCAGGTTATTGAATATGTTGCGCTGTGGATGGAGCCGCTTTCGATTTGCGTTGAGCAGCCCGTTATCACGCCTTCGATGATCAATAACTACGTGAAGGTCGGCCTCATTCCTGCTCCGGTTAAAAAGCAGTATGGCCGTGAGCAGATTGCGCGTCTCATCGCCATTTGCATCTTTAAGCAGGTGCTGCCCATCGCTGCGGTTCAGGCGCTCTTTAATATTCAGCGCTTGAGCTACGATGCTCCGACGGCCTTCGATTATGTAGTCGATCAACTTGAGGCATCGATTCGTGCGGCGTTTTCCGTCGAGCAGACTCCCGTGCCCGATACCGCACACCAGGTTACGCGCGAATCGCTGCTCGTACGCAGTGCGGTTTCGTCTTTTGTATCGAAGGCGTACCTGATGAGCTACCTAAAGTTCAATGGGTTTAATAGCTAACCGAGGTATAAGACCGGGCGGGATAAAGAGCCAAGGCTCCTTATCCCGCCCGTACGTTTGTCTAGTTGGATATTATCGGCCCGAAGCCACGCCCATGCCGTAGCCGATGATGAGGCCGTGCATCTCGGCATAGTAAGAATCTAGCCCGTTGCAGGGCATGATGATGGTCTTAGAGCCGGGCCAATGCTCCACAATGCGGCTGGCTAGTGCCTGGGCGCCCGTCTCATTCTCGACGTGGTCGATAACGACTTCGCCGCCAGTAAAGCCCTCGGCCTCCATGGTGTCGACAATCTTGGTGAGCATCTTCTTTTCGCCGCGCGTGTGCCCAACGAGTTCAATTTTGCCCGCTTCGCTCGCCGTGCCCAAAATGCGGATATTGAGCTTGTTGGCAATAACTCCGGCCGCCTTGGGGATACGTCCGGCCTTCGCAAGGTTTTCGTAATTGCATAAACTAAAGAGGATCTTGCTGTTTTGCTCGAGACTATCGAAGTAAGCGCAGGCGTCTTCAAAGGAAACGTCCGGGTTGCTCGCAAGATAGCGGTCGAACAGCAAGAAGATCAGATCCATTTTGCCACCCGCGGCTCGTGAGTTAACCAAATGAATCTGGCGGTTGGGCTCCTCGGCAAGCACCATGTCACGTGCGGTGGCCGCGGCATTGTAGCTTCCCGATACGCCCTCCGAGATGGGCATGCAGATCGTCTTGTCGGCAAGCTTAAAAAGTTCAGCCCACTCCCCTACGCTTGGACAGGCGCTCGAAGAAGCGCTCGACTCCGCCTGCACGGCGCAATTGAGCTCGTGAACATCGAGCGAGAGGTTATCAACAAATTCACGCTCCCCCACTCGGATCTTAAGGGGTGCAAATGCAAAGGTGGTATGAGGTGCGGTTGGTTGCCAATCGCGAAGATTGCAGCTCGAATCGGAGATAAGTGCCCAGCTCATTGAGGGTCCTTTCTAATTGTTCCCCAACAATTATAGCCATCTTTTTGATTGATTGGACGGCTATCTAGTTTTGAATACTAGATAGCCGTACTGATCTTATGGCAAACGGTTGGGGCAAAAAGAATGGGCCTCGTGATTCAAGATCGCGAGGCCCACGTTCGTTCGCTGCAGTAATAAAATTAGTAGCGTACGAAGATGTAGTTGTTGTTCATACCGGCTGCGACGGAGCTGATGATGACGCCCGTTTTGTAGTCGGAAGCATGAATCATCTGACCATTACCGATATAGATGCCGGTGTGGTAAGAGTTAACCACGACATCACCAGGCTGGGGATCGGACACGCGGGTCCAACCCATGAAAGTGCCGGTGGTGCCCAGACGGCAGTAGCGGCCCGTGAGGCAATAGCTTACAAAACCGGAGCAGTCAAAGCTGTTCGGACCAATGCCGCCCCAAGAGTAAGCGTATCCGAGCTTGCTGTAGGCGCGCGAAACAACGGAACCGCCGTCAACGGACTGGCTCGGTGCGGAAGGCGTCGGAGTCGGAGCGGGCGTCACGGGCTGCGGCGTGGGAGCAGGAGCGGGCGTAGGCGCGGGCGTGTTGCCGCCGCCGTTGTTGGTCGTACCGCCACCATTGTTGGTGTTTTC
>CABSMK010000030.1 GCA_902478825.1 uncultured Collinsella sp. | reverse complement strand
GATGTAGACATCGACCGGCAGAATCTTATCCGTGCCGCCCCAGACGCAGTAGTTGTCGTAGAAGATGCCGCCGGTGCAGCCGCACGCGCCATAGGACACCACGATCTTGGGATCGGGTGCGGCCTCAAACGCGCGCAGGGCCGGCATGCGCATGGCACGCGTCACGGCGCCGGTGTACAGCAGCACATCGGCGTGACGGGGCGAGGGCACGACCTTGATGCCAAAGCGCTCGACGTCAAAGACGGGCGTGATGGAACCGAAGATCTCGATCTCGCAGCCGTTGCAGCCGCCGCAGTCGACACGGTAGACGTACACCGAGCGCTTGATCTTCTTAAGAAGGGTCGCCTTGGCCTTCTCGATGCTCTCGTCGAGCTCGATCTTGGTCGGGCGGTACTGAAGCCGCTCGGGCAAAAGCGTGGGTTCGGCCATGGTTACTCCTCCTTCATTTCAAAATCCATGATGATGCCCTCGACCGGCGCCGGACCGGCGGGAATCTCGGGCGCATCGGGGTTAAGCTCGCGGTCGATATACTCCGGGTTCACGCCGTGGCCGCCCAGATACTCCATGCCGGGGCCCTGGGGCTCGCCGGACGCAAGCGTCTCGTTGGCAGCCATGCCGTGTGCGTTGCCGGTCTTTACGGCCGATGCGGCGCGCAGGGCGTCGAGCTCGCGCTTGCACTCCTGGCACATACCGACGGTGCGGGCGGCCTGCTCGGCCTCCATGCCGCCGGTCTTTTGCAGCAGGCGCTTGGCGTAGTCGATCTCCTTGTGCGGGGCAAACGGCTTGCCGCAACGCGAGCAGTGCTCGAGCGTATAGACACTCTTGCTGGTGAGGTCGTCCTTGCTCATGACAGCCAGCTCAAACTCCTCGGTGAGCTTGATGGCCTCCATGGGGCAGGCTTCCTCACAGCGGCCGCAGAAGATGCAGCGACCGTAGTCGATCGACCAGGTGATGGTATCGGCCGAAAGGTCGGTGTCCATGCGAATGGCATCGGCCGGGCACGCCACGCCGCAGGCTCCACAGGCGATGCAGAGCTCGGCATTGTGCTCGGGCTTGCCGCGCATGTCCTTGTTGGTGGGGAACGGCGCAAACGGGTACTTGACCGTCGCGTCGCCGGCCTTGGCGTTAACCTTCCAAAGCTTCAGCATATTAGAGCGCCTCCTCATCGAGCGGGGCGGCCATGGTGCCCTCGCCCGCAAGCGGCGACTTGTCGCGCCAGACGTTCTCGAACTGCTCCTTGTCAAGCACGTGGTCGCGCTTGGCGGCGACATCGGTCACCGTCACGCGGTCGGTGCAGGAGTAGCACGGGTCGAGCGAGCCGACGATCAGCGCAGCGTCGCCCACGGTGTTGCCGCGGAACATGTAGCGCAGGACCGGCCAGTTGCTGTACGTGGCGGCCTTGGCGCGCCAGCGGTAACACTTCTGGTTATTGCCGAGCATGGCCCAGTGCACGTCCTCGCCGCGCGGCGCCACCGAGGCGCCGATGGCGTACTTGTGCGGGGTGTACTCCCAATCCGTGGTGAGGATGGGGCCCGACGGGCAGTTCTCGAGCATGGTCTCGATCATGTCGATCGAATCGTAGACCTCCTGGATGCGAACGGCGGTACGGCCGAAGGCATCGCAGGTGTCAGCCGTAGCGGCGTGCATCTTCTGGACATCCGGATCGGCGTAGCCGTCGAAGGGATGGTCAAAGCGCACGTCGCGGGCATAGCCCGAGCCACGCATGAGCGGGCCGACCGGCGAGAAGTCGCGTGCGATCTTGCGGTCCAAGATGCCGATACCGCTCGTACGCTCAATAAAGTTGGGCGTGGAGAGCAAGACGTCGACGAGCTCCTGAACCTCGGAGCGCAGCTGGTGGATGGTCGTGAGCGTGGAGAGCTTCTGCTCGGCCAAAATGTCGCGACGCACGCCGCCGATCACGTTGAGGCCGTAGGTCTTGCGGTGACCGGAGAGCTTCTCGGCCAGGTCCATGGACTTCTCGCGGACGCGGAAGAACTGCTGGAAGCCGGAGTCGAAGCCCGTGTAGTGCGACGCCAGGCCAATGTTGAGCAGATGCGAGTGCAGACGCTCGACCTCAAGCATGATGGCACGGATGTACTGGGCGCGCGGCGGGACATGGATGCCCTGGGCGCGCTCGACGGCCTCGGCATAGGCCACCGAGTGGGCGCAGCCGCAGATGCCGCAGATGCGGTCGGCGAGGAAAGTCACGGCGTCATAGTTCAGGCGCGTCTCGGCGACCTTCTCCATGCCGCGGTGCACGTAGAACAGACGGTAGTCGGCGTCGACGATCGTCTCGCCCTCAACGAACAGGCGGAAGTGGCCGGGCTCGTCGGAGGTAATGTGCAACGGGCCCATGGGGACAAGAGTCGTCTCCTTGCCCTTGGTATCGGCCAAGAACTCGTAGTTTTCCATGTCACTCGCGGGAGCGGGACGGAAGCGGTAGTCCATCGAATCCTTGCGCAGCGGGTACAGGCCGCTGGGCCAATCGTCGGGCAGCACCAGGCGACGACGGTCGGGCAGACCCTCGGGGATCAGGCCGAACATGTCGCGAAGCTCGCGCTCGCCCCACACGCAGGCGGGGACGAACGGCGTCACGGACGGGAACGTCATCTTGGCGGGATCGACCTCGGTGCGCACGGTCACCCAGCCGGGGTCCTCCCCCTCCATGGAGATGACGTAATACACGGCGTAACGGCCGCACAGACTGCGCTCGTCGTTGCCGATGATCACGGGAATCCAGCCGTAGCGCTCGTAATACAGGTAGTGGACGGCCTCGGGCAGCTTGTCCTGCTTGACGGTGATCGTCAGCTGGTCCTCGCACTGCCACTCAACCTTCTCGATAGCGCCCGGCACTGCGGCGCGCAGGGCCTCGACGTGGCTTTCGCAACGACGAGCGTAGTCCTTCTTTTCAGGTTCTGCCATGGTGCTAATTCACCTCGCTTGTCTTGGTCTGGGAACTGAACACCATGCGGTAGAGAGGAGCCTCGTGGAGCTCTTCGACGCTCTGGTTCAAAACGACGGACGTTGCATCCTCGACGCCGCTCGTGATGGCGACCGGGGTGGCGATACCGAACCACATGACCACGATCGCGAGGGCGATCTCGGGGATGATCATGAGGGCGGGCACCTCGTGGCGCTTCATGCCCTCGGGCGCCTTGCCGAAGATGGACTTGAGCGCGATGCCGGTAAGGGCAAAGTACACGCCGGTGAGGCCAATGGCCACGAGCACGACCACCCAGATGGGACCGGACTGGACGCCGGCCACGAAGGTGAGGAACTCGGAGATGAACAGGGCGAACGGCGGGAAGGCGGCGAGCGCGAGCAGGGCGATGATGGTGAGCGCTGCCGTGACGGGAGCGATCTCGACGACGCCCTTGATCTTGTTCAGGTCGCGGGTGTGGTAGATGTGCTGGATGTTACCGGCCATGCAGAAGGCGAGCGCCTTCGTGAAACCGTGGAAGATGCAGTGCAGCAGGCAGGCGGCGATACCGAGCGGACCACCGATACCCAGGCACAGCGCGACCACGCCGACGTTGTCGACGGAGGAGTACGCGAAGCGGCGCTTGATATCGTCCTGCTTAAAGATGCACAGGGCGGCCACCAGGATGGACAGCGTGCCCAGGATGAGCAGGAGCGTACGCGGATAGGTGTCGCCCACCGTGATGATGGACAGGGAGTAGAAGCGGATGATCACCAGCATGGCGCACTTGAGCAGCACGCCCGAGAGCAGCGCGGAGACCGGGCTCGGAGCCTGGGAGTGCGCGTCGGGCAGCCAAGTGTGCATGGGGAACAGGCCCGCCTTGGTGCCGAAGCCGATGACGATGAACGCGAACGCGAGGCGCACGAGCATCGGGTCGAACTGGTCGGCGTAGGGCATGATGGAGGTGAGGAAGGCTGCCTCATGCGCGTTGGGCATGATATCGGCGGCGTTCGCGTAGATGAGCAGCGTGCCAAACAGGCCGAAGGCCACGCCGGCGGTGCAGACCATCGCGTACTTCCAAGACGCCTCGAGCGCCTGCCTGTTCTTGTAGATGCCCACGAGGAACACGGTCGACAACGTGGTGGCCTCGACCGCCGCCCAGGTGAGGATGATGTTGTTGGACAGGCAGGCGAGCAGCATCGTGAAAACGAACAGGCTAAACAGCGCGTAGTACTGCTTGGTGCGCTCGGCCGGCATGGTCTTCTCCTCGATATCGATCTTGATATAGGAGATGGAGTACACGCCGGTGATGAACCCGATGATGCCTACCAGAAGGACGAAGATCGACGAGAGCGAATCGAGATGGAGCCACAGGCCCAAAGCGTCGATATTCTGCCCGCTCGAGAGCATGGTTCCCGCGGTGACGACCGAAAGGACGAGGGTCGCCGCGACGGAGATGGTGTTGAGCCCCGCAAAGACGCTGTAGGACGTCGTCTTGGGGAGCGCAGCCATAATCAGGGAGAACACGAGGGGACAAGCGAGCAGGGCGACCGTCAGCATTGAAACATCCATGGCCTACCCCTTCAATTCGGTCAGGTCGTGGGAGTCGAGCGACTTGGTGTCGTTCCAGATCCTCACGACGACGGCGGACATGATGATGACGGCGAAAATGGCGTCGGTGGCGATGCCGATCTCGATGATCTCGGGGGCCGTGGGCGCGAGCAGGGCGAGCGTCACGTGGCTACCGTTCTCCATAAGGCAGTACCCGAAGATTTGCTTGAGGATGTTGCGCTGGGAGATGATGCACGTGAGGCCGACGAAGAAGTGCGCGAAGCTGATGGCGAGGGCCGGAGTAGCCACCTCAGCGGTGGGCAGGCTCAGGCGCGTGACCACCGCGAAGCAGATGGCCACCTCCAGACCGGTGAGGATGATGGTCCAGGCCGGCTTGATGGAGGAGGTCAGCGTGCTATCGGCAGGCGAACCCATCTTTTTGTAGGCACGGTTGAGAATGAACGGAACGAGGATCACCTTGGTGACGAAGGCCGACGCGGCCCACATGAGAAGCTCGGTGGCACCGGTGGTGAGGCCCAGGGTGAGCAGCACGCCCACCAGGACAACCGACTGGATCGCGTACCACTTAATGGCGGACGGGATGGTCTTCGAGACGACCACCATGGTGGAGGTCACGATCAGAAGACCGCCCAGGATATTGACTAACGAATAACCCATGTCCTACCTCCTAACCCATCCAACTAGAGGACAGAGGACCGGCGACGACGACCATGATCATGAGGACGACGAACACGAACGCCATGGCGCGCGGAAGGGGCTGGCCGGCGGCCACGGTCTCGCTCGGCTCACCGGGCAGGACCTTACCCATCCAACGCAGGAACCATGCGAAGGTGGCGACGGTCTCGACGACCATGACGCACACGAGGACGAAGATGACCGTGTTGGAAGCACCAACCGCGAAGCCACCGGAAATAATCTGGAACTTGGAGAAGAACGTGCTCATGGGGGGCACGCCGGCGATAGCGGTCGCGGCGACCGCGAAGCCCACGCCCGTGACCGGGTACTTCTTCATGAGGCCCTGGATCTTGGGCAACATACGGGTTCCCAGCGTGAAGCTGAGGGAGCCGGCGATGAGGAAGAACAGGGTCTTGGTGAACGCGTGGTTGAAGATGTGCTCGACGGCGCCGTTGAACGCCATCTGGCTTCCGAACACGGAGAGGCCCAGGCCGAAGAACACGTAGGCGAGCTGCGCGATCGTCGAGAAGGCGAGCAGGCGCTTCATATCCTTCTGGGGCAGGTACATGAGGAAGCCGAAGAGCATGGTCACGACGGCGTCGATGATGGCGACCCAACCGACGATCTCGGGGATATCGCCGGCACTCGCAAGAGCGCGGGCGAACACGCACACGCCGACCTTCACCATGGACGCGCCATGGAGGTAGGCGGAAACGGGCGTGGGGGCCTCCATTGCGGAGGGCAGCCACATGTAGAGCGGGAACTGGGCGGACTTGGCCCAAGCGGCGAACAGGATGAGCAGCAGCACGACGGTCTTCATACCGAAATCGAGCTGGGAGATCGCGCTCAGCGCGAACGTGCCGGTTCCGGCGAACAGGAAGGCCGCGCCGATGTAGAGTCCCAGAGCGCCGATATGGGTGATGATGAGCGCCTTCATACCGGCCTTCTTGGCCGTGGGCGTCATGTAGTAGCTGATGAGGCCCCAGGAGCACACGCCGGTGATCTCGAAGAAAACGAGCTGGCCGACGATGGTGGAGCTGTAGGCGAGACCGGCCATGGCGCCGATGAACGTGGAGAAGTACACGTAGAAGCGGCGACGGGGCGCGTCGGGATGCTCCTTGTTCTTATCGCTCATGTACGGGAACGAATAGATGACGACGAGCAGGCCGATAGCGACGAACGCGGGTGCGAGCAGCGTGCTCATCCGGTCGAATATGAAGCCCATGACCAAGGTCTGGCCCATACTCGCCCAGGTTACATCGACCGCGTTCATGCCGTTTCCGGCAAACGTCGCGGCCAAGCCAACGGAAGCGACCGTGGCGATGCCGCCGGCAAAGGCGCAGATCCATTTAGCGTAGGGACGCGGCAGCATGACGATGAGCAGGGAGCCCAGCATGGGGACGGCGATCGCCACCATGGCAAAGAGGGACAAGCTCGATTCGATTGACATAGTTTCTCCCTTCTCCCTACACGCCTACGACGACGAAGACGAACGCGAGGACCGCGATGCCGACGACGGCCCAGGTCTGGTTACCGAGCACCTTGAAGCGCGAACGGGAAACGGAGTTCTCGAGCACGCCGCAGACAACGAAATCGACCAGGCACTTGACAAGGAAGACGACGGCGCCCACGAGAGCGGTGACGCCGATGGTCGCGGGCTCTCCCCAGGGGATGAAGATGGAGGTGAACCAAGCGACGACCACGACCTGCTTCATGCCCATGGCGAGCTTCATCATGGCCAGGGACGAGCCGGAGAGCTCGGCGAGCGGGCCCTCCTGGAGCTCCTGCTCGGCTTCGGCCTGATCGAACGGAAGCTTGCCGAGCTCCATATAGCAGGCGGCCGCGAAGGCGACGCCGGCGAGGATGACGGCGACGACGCTCGAGACGTTGCCCGTAACGATGTGCTGACCCATGGTCGCAATGTCCGTGGAGCCGCACACGATGGCGACGGTAAACAGCGCGATGAGCATGGACGGCTCGATGAGCACGCTCATGAGGAGCTCGCGGATACCGCCGAAGCCCGCGTAGGCGTTGGAGGAATCCACGCCGGACAGCGCGAAGAAGAAGCGGGACAGCGCGAGCGCGTACATGATGGTGATGGCGTCACCAAAGACGGGCATGGGGCTCTCGAGCGTGAACATGGGCAGGCCCATGGCGAGCATGAACGACACCGCGAGGAACAGCGGCGGCATGATGCGCAGCACGAAGCTCGAGTCGGAACTCACGGACTCGGGACGCGCCATGAGCTTCGCGAGGTCCCGGTAATCCTGAAGGATGGACGGACCGCGGCGATTGTGCATCTTCGCGCGAATCACACGGGCGAGGCCGGAGAAGAAGGGCGCGACCAGCATGACCACGAGGCCCTGCGCTATCGCAAGAACGATGTTCATAATATCCTCTCCCCTCTCTAGACCATGACCACGGCGAGCACGAGGAAGACCACGAGCGCCGCGACGATGTAGCAGATGTATACGGAGTAGTTGCCGCCCTCGATCTTGGAGGCGAGGCCGGCCAGCTTATCGGCACCCTCGCTCGGTGCATCGACCAGGAAGCGGTCGGGCAGGGGCTCAACGCCCTGGGCGACACCGGTGAGCTTCTGGAACACGTGCGCGATGGACCAGCAGATCTTGGTGCATACCTCGCGCAGGGTGTAGAGCGGGCCCATGAAGAGCTCTACGTCTGACGCGAAGCTCGTGGCGACGACGGGCATGTGCTCGTTGGGCTCGTAGCCGCACGCCCAAGGGTCGGTCTTCTTAGCGGGGGCCTTGGTGCCGAGGCAGGACCTCAACACGAACGCGAGGCCGGTGAGGACCACGAGCGCGATGGCGATCGCGGGGGTGGAGGTGGCGGCACCGGAAATCTCGTTCACCAGAGACACGCCCGAGGTGGCTGTGATGGCAGAGCCGGCAAGCACGCTCTGGGCGACGTCGCCCAGAACCGGGGCGATGACGGGAGAGCCGATTCCCAGCACCACGCAGATGGCCGCGAGGAGCATCTGCGAGAACAACATCGGAGCCGGGGACTCCTTGGCGTTCGCGGCCTCCTGGGAACGAGGGCTGCTCGCGAACGAGACGCCGTAGGCCTTCACGAAGCACGTGACGGCCAGGGCACCGGTGATGGCGAGGGCGGCCGCGGAGGCGACGGCGAACACCATGACGACCGGGTCGGAGAGCGTCGAGATGTTGAACAGGGATTGGTAGGTGAACCACTCGGAAACGAAGCCGTTGAGCGGCGGGATAGCCGAGATGGCAAGGGCACCGATGAGGAAGCAGACGGCCGTGACCGGCATACGGCGGAACAGGCCGCCCATCTTCTCCATGTTGCGCGTACCCGTGGCATAGAGCAGGGAGCCCGCGCCGAGGAACAGCTCGCCCTTGAACATGGCGTGGTTGAGCGTGTGGTAGAGGGCGGCCATGAGCGCGATCGTCGCGATGACGTCGTTGCCCAGGGCGTGCGCCGTCATGGACGCGCCGACACCGAGCAAGATGATGCCGATGTTCTCGACGGAGTGGTAGGCCAGCAGGCGCTTAATGTCGTGCTCGTGGAGGGCGTAGACGACGCCCAGGACCGACGAGATGGATCCGAAGACCAGGACCATGAGGCCCCACCAGAGCTGGACGCCCGAACCCGCGAGCAGGTCGAGACCGACCTTGAGGATTCCCAGGATGCCGATCTTGATCATGCCGCCGGACATGAGGGCGGACACGTTGGACGGCGCCTCGGGGTGCGCCTGGGGCAGCCAGGAGTGCAGCGGGATGATACCGGCCTTTGCGCCGAATCCGAAGAACGCGAGGACGAAGCACGCGGAGGAGACGGCGGGTCCAAAGTCATGCGTACGGAAATCACTGAAGCTGAAGGAACCGCCCACGCCGTTGGTCATGAGCAGGAAGCTCGCCATGATAAGGACAAAGCCCACGTGCGCGATGACGAAGTAGAGCCAACCGCCCCTAATGGAGTTCTTGTTCTCCTCGATAACGACAAGGAAGTAGCTCGTAAGGGACATGAGCTCAAAGGCGACCAGGAACCAGAACACGTTGTCGGCGGTGATGACGAGCATCATCGAGGCGACGAAGGTGTTCATGAAGAAACCGGCGCGCCCGACCTTGCCCGGGTACTCATCGAAGTAGGACAGACCGTAGATGAAGCCCGCAAAGGCGAGGATTGAGATGAGGACCACGATCAGGCCCGCAAGGCCGTTGAGCAAGAGCTCGAGACGGGCGAACGGGAAAAAGAAGACCGTGTTGAGGGACGAAACGTCGCCAAGCACGGCCTCGAGGCCCGCGATGAACGACAGCACGGCCGCGACGGCGCCGATCAGGCAGCCGGCGGTCTTGGCGGCGTTATCGGCCTTGATCAGCAGAACCGAGGCGAGCGCACCGATGCACGAGACGGCAAGCGATGCGATAAACAGCGTCATGCTATCCATTGTTTACGCTCCCTTCTGCTTTCTCGGACAGGCCCTGGGCCACAGCGGTAACGTCGACGACTGGACCGTTTTCGATCGAGCGCAGGCGCTTGGCCTCGTCGAGCTCGCGATCGGCCGCGCCGCCCATGACGGTCAGCGCCTTGGTGGGGCACGCCGCCACACAATGCGGGCCGTCCGGATCGAAGGCACACAGGTCGCACTTGACGGCGCAGGTGTACTGGCCAGGAGCCCACGTAAGCAGGCTGCTCAGGGACTTAGGATACGAAGGCGTCGGGTCGCACATGCCTGCGACACCGGCGATAGACGTGCCATCGGGATGGATGGCTCCGAAGGGGCACGCGATGGCGCACAGCCTGCACCCGATGCACTCCTGCTCCTTGACGTGGATGCGATCGCCATCGTGCTCGATGGCATTCACCGGGCAAACCTCGGCGCAGGGAGCACCCTCGCAATGGTGGCAGGCAAGGGCGGCCGAAATACCGCCGGTCTTCACGAGCGCCAAGCGCGGCGTATCCTGAAGACCCTGCATCCGGTGGGCGTCGGCACAGGCGGACTGGCATGTTCCGCAGCCGATGCACCTCTCCGGGTTGATGTCGATGAAGCGGTTCATCCCCACTTCCTTTCAAAATAACGGGCCGGGCTCCCGAACGTACGGGACGCCCGGCCCAAATAGCCAACGAGAACGGGACTACACGATTTGGTTCACGTGCGTCTCGTCGTCGAACTTGGCGGCGCCGGGCTCAACGTCTTGGGGAGCGGCGGCGTCCACCAGAGCCTGCTTGAGCTCGGTGTACTGACGCTCGACCTCGCCCTCGGCCCAGACCTGGTCGGCGATAGCGTCGACCTGGCAGGCGGAGAACTTGTCCTCGGGCGTGTGCGAGACCGGGTCAACCTTGTGAATGGTCAGCTCGTTGCACTTGCCGATCCACCACTGGTAGGTCATATAGACCGTGCCCTTATTGATGCGGTCGCTCACGTCGGCGCGGCTGTATACCTGGCCGCGGCGGCTGTGAATCGAGACGATGTCGCCGTTCTTGATGCCGCGCGCCTCGGCGTCCGCGGGATTCATGCGGACAAAGCCGGGCTCGTCGGCAAGCAGCGCCAACGTCTTGCAGTTGCCGGTCATCGAACGGCAGCTGTAGTGGCCGACCTCGCGGACGGTGCACAGGATGAGCGGGTACTCATCGTCGGGAAGCTCGGAGGGCGCCTCCCAGTCGTGCGCCATCAGGTTGGCGCGGCCGTCCTTGGTGGTGAACTTGCCACCAGCGAACATGTCGGGCGTACCGTGGTCGTTCACATCGGTGCTCTTGACCGGCCACTGGGCGTAGCCGCCCTCGGGAGCCATCTTCTCGTAGGTCGCGCCCACAAAGTTGGGGCACAGGCTAATGCACTCGTTCCAGATCTGCTCGGTGTTGTCGTAGTGCATGGGGTAACCCATGCGCGTAGACAGGTCCGCGAAGATCTCCCAGTCGTGACGGCACTCGCCCTTGGGCGGAACGGCCGCGTCAAAGTGCTGGAAGCTACGGTCGGATGCGGTAAAGACACCCTCGTGCTCGCCCCAAGAGGTAGCGGGCAGGATGACGTCGGCGAGCATGGTCGTCTGCGTCATAAAGATGTCCTGGCAAATGAACAGATCCAGCTCGGAGAGCGTCTTGCGCATACCGGCCGAATCGGGCTCGGTCTGCACCGGGTCCTCGCCGTAGTTGTAGAAGCAGTGCACCTCGCCCTCGTCGACCAGGTGGCCCAGGTCGGTGAGCTTATAGCCCTCCTCGAGCGGGAGCTTTTCCTCGGGCACGCCCCAAGCCTTGGCAAACTTGGCACGCACTGCCGGGTCGGTGACCTTTTGGTAGCCAGGGTACAGGTTGGGCAGCATGCCCATATCGCAGGAGCCCTGGACGTTATTCTGACCGCGCACGGGCGCGAGGCCAGAATTGGGTTTGCCGATCTGGCCGGCAACGCAGGCGATGGAGGCGATGGTGTGCACCGTCTTCAGGTTCTGCTTCTGCTGGCATACGCCCATACCCCAGCCAATGATGGCAGAGGGCTTCGCCGTGGCGTACATCTCGGCAGCTTGGTGGATCAACGCGGGCTCGACACCCGTGATGTCCTGTACGGATTCGGGAGTGTAGTTCTTGATGGTCTCCCACCATTCGTCAAAGCCGTTCGTGTGCTCGGCGACGAATTCCTTGTCGTAGAGGCCATCGTTGACCAAGCAGTTGGCAAAGGCGTTGAGGAACGCAACGTTGCAACCGTTCTTGATCGGAAGGTAGAGATCGGCGATACGCGCGGTTTCGATATGGCGCGGGTCGGCGACGATGATCTTGCAACCCTTTTCTTTGGCTCGCACGATACGCCTTGCGACGATGGGGTGCGAATCGGCAGGGTTATAGCCGAAGAGGAAAATGCAGCCCGCATCCTCCATACCGGGGATGGAGCATGACATGCAACCTGAACCAACCGTGTCCATCAGACCGAGGACAGTAGGGCCGTGTCAAGTACGGGCGCAGTTGTCCACGCTGTGGGTGCCGATGCACGCACGCGTAAACTTCTGCATGACGTAGTTCGCCTCATTGCCGCCGCCTCGCGAAGAGCCGGTGGTCATGACAGCGTTAGGACCATATTCGTCAATTATGGCCTGCATCTTAGATGCGGTGAAATCCAGCGCCTCGTCCCAGCTTACGCGCTCAAGATCCGCGCCCTTGGTGCGGCGGATCATCGGGTGCAGTACGCGGGGAGTCAAGATCTTGGTGTCGTTGATGAAGTCGTAGCCGCTCATGCCCTTAAGGCACAGCTCGCTCTGGTTGGTGATGCCGTTGAGCGGTTCGGTACCCACGACCTGGCCGTTTTGGACCAAGAGGTTAAACTGGCAACCGGCGCCGCAGTACGGGCAAATCACTTTATGCTTCTCCATGACACCCTCCTTCCTTTCTCTGCTACCGAATACTCGGTACTTATTTGACAATCATTGGGCCTGTCGCCCGACGCTTACGCCTCGTTTTCGATGGTGGCGCGGGCACGCTCGGCAGTCAGTTCTGCCAGACGCTCCTCGTCTACCAGGGTGAGGCCCTTGGTCGGACACGCCTCGGCACACGCCGGACCGCCGGGACGGTCCACGCACAGGTCGCACTTGAGCACGAAGCTCTTAGTCTGCGAACCCACGCGCACGTCGCCCATCAAGACGGGGACCTGCGTGGTCGCCACGCTCACGGCGCCAAAGGGGCAGGCCATGACGCAGCTCTTGCAGCCGATGCAGTTGTCCTCGTTAACACCGATGCGATGGTTCTTTGGATCAAAGAACAAGGCGCCCGTGGGGCAGGCCTTGGCGCACGGGGCATCCTCGCAGTGATGGCAAGCCACCGGTGCGGAGATCTCGTACGTACGCGTCACGCGCAAGCGCGGCGCGGCGATGTTGCCGGGAATATCGTGTGCCTCGATGCACGCCGCCATACAGGTTTGGCACCCAATGCAGCGTGAGGAATCGGCTACGACTCGTTTATTGCCCATGTTGTTCACTCCCTCCTGAATCCCATGCCGGAGAGACCCTGCCGACGTTGCCCCGGACCGCCCGTGGTCCGGCATCGGCGTATCGAGTGCATGCGGCGAAACAGGCACTTCGATAGAGTTCCTCCAACGATATACAGGCTAAATATACGCAGTTGCAGGTGGCAAACTTGAGCATAGGCCCTGCAATACGGGTGTATTGCAGGGGTTTTGGCAGGTTGGAATTATTCTCTAGAAGCTATAAAGGTGAGTGTATTACATGCGTACATCCAAGGGAGATTTCACGCTCGTTTCTGAAGGATGTAGTACGTTTGTAATATCGTTTACACTCAATTACTCTAGTGCAATAAAGTAGTGGTTGTAAGATTGGCTATTATTAGCCGATGTTGTATTTGACTATTCAAATTGCACGCTCATTAAGGGAGGCCAGTGATGTCATCGACTCAAAAACGAGCCATCCTGCAGGTGCGCATTCGCGAGGAAGACAAGCAGCATGCCGAACGTCTCTACGACGCCATGGGCACATCGCTCGCCGAGGCTGTCCGTCTATTTGTCGCGCAGAGTATTTTGATGCGCAAGCTCCCCTTTCAGCCGGTCGCCGTGCGCTCCAAGGACGGCACGGCCGCCTATGGACTGCTCAAAGCATATGGGGACCCCAATCGCCGCTCCGAGGAGCGCAATGCCTGGATTGAATACCTAGCCACAGAAAGCGACGAGTCGGTTTTGGGTCCCGAGGAAGTAGATATCCATGAGTAGCACCATCATCGACGAGACCGTCATCCTTCGCTACCTGCTTGACGACGACGAGGTCCTGTCACCGCGCGCCGCCAAGGTCATCGCCACGCGCACCGCACGTGTCTACCCCGAAATCATCACGCGCGTCGTGGTCACGCTGCGCGACGTCTATAAGGTTCCCCGCGTTGAAATTGCTGCGGCCATGAAAAGACTGCTCGATGACGTCATGGTCGACGAGCCCACCGTTGTCGCCCTTGCCGTCAAACTCTTCGGCAAGACCCATATGGACTTTACCGACTGCCTCCTCGCAGCCCGAACCGCCATCTACAACGATGATGTCGTGAGCTTTGGCAAGCCCATCATCCAAGGCATGATCGATTACCGCCGCCAGCGCCAAACCACAGCCGAAGCCCGCAGCCGCAGCACCTGTCTCTTATACACATCTCCGAGCCCACGAGACAT
>CABSMK010000029.1 GCA_902478825.1 uncultured Collinsella sp. | reverse complement strand
CGAGATCTGCGCATGTCTCGTGGGCTCGGAGATGTGTATAAGAGACAGGAGCTGGCTCGCAAGCTCACGGGTCTGGCGGAGCATCCGGAGCTGCCCGAGGTGCGCTTCGATATGATCGGCAACCTGCAGACCAATAAGATCAATGCGGTGCTGGGCTCAGCCGAGCTGATTCACTCGGTGGGTTCGCTGCATCTGGCGCAGGCGATCTCGAGCCGTGCTGTTCGCAAGATTGAGGCAGGCGAGCTCGTCGGCTCCCAGCGTGTGCTCATTGAGGTCAATGTGAGTGGTGAGGAGTCGAAGGGAGGCTTTTCACCCGATGAGATTCGCGCCGCCGCGGGTGAGCTTGCAGAACTTGAGGGAATTTGCGTACAGGGGCTTATGACTATGGCGCCCCGGGGGAATAAGGATGTGGCACGCCGCACCTTTGCGGGGCTTCGTGAGCTGAGGGATGAGCTGGAGGCGGCGCATCCCGATTTGAACCTGCCTGAGCTTTCCTGCGGTATGAGCGAGGACTTTGAGTCTGCCCTTGAGGAGGGCTCTACGCTCGTTCGCCTGGGCAGGGTAGTATTTAGCCCGGAGTTTGCAGTAAAATAAGGCTCTGAAGTGCGCACTGATTATCGGGGCGCCTGCACTAAACCGCGAGAGGACACAACCATGGGCTTCCTTGACGAGATTAAAAATAAGATGCACCTGGGCGGCCAGCAGGGTTACGACCAGGGTTATGGCCAGGACGACGACTACGGCTACGATGACGGCTACGACGATGGCTATCAGAACAACGGCTACAGCGGTGCTTCGGGCGAGGGCTTCTACACCCAAGACGAGCCGAGCAACGGCCTGCTTGGTCAGACGCGCCGCGGTGAAGCTGAGTCGGTTGCCGTGTATACGCGCTCCGGTCAGCTGGTCGGCGATGACTCCCGCCATGCCACGACGTATAACCCGCCTTCGCGCTCGCAGGACAGTGTTGCGAGCGGTTATCGTCCCGGTGCCTATGACACGCCGTCGAGCTACGCCGAGAATACCCGCGCCCGTGCCGCCGCTGCACCCGCGCCTGCACCGAGCGATGCCTCGGCCTATGCGAGCAATATCATCAACGCCACGCCGCAGCTGCCGGCCTATGTCCTGCGCCCCGAGAGCTATGACGACGTGGAGACTGTGGTGCGCCGCGTTCGCACCAAGCAGCCTGTCGCACTGATTTTTGTGGGCGTACGCACCGAAGTTGCCAAGCGCGTCTTGGACTTCTCTTACGGCTTTGCCTGCGGTCTGGGTGCCACGGTCAAGGAGGTGGGCGACCGCGTGTTCATGGTGCTGCCCGCCGGTTGCGAGGTCAAAGATTCCGATCTCAAGAAGCTTCGTGCCGACGGCTACCTTAAGTAAAGACAAGACGAGGAGATTCCCATCAACATCTACACTATCGTCCAGCTGGTCAACACGCTGTTCAACTTCTATTCCACGCTCATTGTCGTCTACTGCTTTATGACGTGGATTCCCATGAAGCAGGGTGGTTTGCTTCAGGATATTGCCGCGGTGCTTGATAGC
Organism: uncultured Collinsella sp.; assembly: GCA_902478825.1. GTDB lineage: Bacteria > Actinomycetota > Coriobacteriia > Coriobacteriales > Coriobacteriaceae > Collinsella. The sequence continues at coordinate 13,050 of CABSMK010000029.1, read as the reverse complement.
GTGTGCGGTCCGTGGCTCAACCTGTTCCGTCGTTTCATCCCGCCGATGGGCGGTATCGATTTTTCGCCGGTCGTTGCGATTATTGCGTTGCAGTTGGTGCAGAGGCTGGTTCTGCAGCTTCTTATAGGTATACTCGTGTAGAACTGTCTTAGTAACTTACGTCGGGCGTGTAGCGCCGAGGCGATGAAAAAGGAGACTTGTTATGGCTATTACCCCTGCAGACATCCAGGCTCAGACTTTCTCTGAGGCCAAGCGTGGCTACGATCCTGCCGAGGTCGACGTCTTCTTGGAGACGCTGTCCTCCGAGGTTGACGCTATGCTCGCTAAGATCGTCGACCTTAAGGGCCGTCTGACTGCTACCGAGCAGCAGCTTGCCGATGCGCAGGCTCAGCTTGCCCAGGCTCAGGATGCCACCGCCCAGGCCGCTCCTGCCGCCCCCGTGGCTGCTCCCGCCCCTGACTTCTCCGCTCAGGAGCGCCAGATTTCCGCTGCCCTGATCGCTGCCCAGCAGACCGCTGAGACCATCGTCAACGATGCCAACGAGAACGCTGAGCGTATCCGCAACGAGGCTGACGCCAAGGCCCGCGAGGTCATCCGCCAGGCTCTGACCGAAAAGCAGGCCGAGCTCGAGGAGATCGATCGTCTCAAAGCTTCCCGTGAGGAGTTCAAGGCCGAGTATCTCAAGCTCATCCAGCACTTTATGGACGATGCCCAGAACTCCTTCCCGGCCGATCTGATGGCCTCTACGCCGGTCGGTTCTGCCGCTTCTCCTGCGGTGACTGTTCCCGCCGAGCCGCTGCCCGTCGCTGACCCGGTTGTCCCCGTGGCCGATCCCTTCGCCCCGATCGACAACTTCGCTGCCGACGACCTGGACTAACATTCGGCCTACAATTTAGTGCCTCGAAAGGACCCGCAGCTTGCGGGTCCTTTTTTATGACTGTGCAAGGGCGCGCAACATAAAAAACCGAGCCCTGCACATGGTGGCGCAGAACTCGGCGAACGGGTGAGCGGTCAAGGGTAGGTTTTAAGGCATGTCCCAAAAATCTACTTGAGGAGGAAGTCGGAGAGGGGAATGGTGCGTGCCTCGCGATGCTCGGGATCGGCGATGTGGTCGGCGGGATAGCCACAGACGAGCATGTGATAGGGATAGACGCCCTTGGACAGATTGAACTGCTCCTGTGCCACCTCAGGCTTGAAATGGCACACCCAGCACGTTCCCAGGCCCTGCTCGGTGGCCTCCATCATCATCTGATCACACACGATGGACGTATCGATTTCGCTGGAATTCATCTGGTCATACGGGCGCACCCAAGCGTCATCGGTAACGCTGCAAATAAGGAAGACAAGCGGAGCCCCAAAGATAGACCCATCACGAGCAAACCGGGGCTGACAAGCAGCAGCCTTCTCCAGAAGCTCAGGCGTATCCAACACCATCACACGGGTTGGATGATTATTACAAGCAGAAGGAGCAATACGCCCAGCCTCAACAATGGCATCCACCACAGCCTGCTCCACAGCCCGATCTTCAAACTCACGACAAGAATACCGAGCCCGAGCCAGATCCAAATAACTCACAACCAAGCCCTCCAAATTCAGTGTATCAACCCAAAGCAAAACAAAGGGTACCCAAAGCCCGATCCAGCCAAACGTTTAAGGCGGTCCCAAAGTTCCCAATCGGGCTCAAAGGCCCTGCCAACAAAAGCCCCATCACTTTCAAAGTATCAGCCAAAGTTTCAATGGCGGTACGTAAGGGAGCGGGCCCGACCACTAATACCTTTTGAACGACTCTGCTTGCAGCCGGAGTGAAAAAGGTATTAGTGGTCGGGCCCGCGACCGGTGGGGCACGTACCCCCAATTAACTGTTCTTCATGACAATCGAATCCACAACATCGGCCACATTCTCACAGCAGTCAGCGCAGTACTCCAGGAAGGCGTACACGTCACGCCAGGCGATGACCTCGAGCGGGTCCTTGCCGTTAACGTGCAGGTTGCGCATGGCGTTGATGTAGAGCTCGTCGGCCTCGGACTCGATCGTGTTGATCTGGATGACGAGTTCGCGCAGGGTCTTGGACTTGCGGTAGTTGGGCAGCTCGACCATCAGGTCCTTCATGGCGCGGCAGGCGTCGGTCACCTTGTGGGCGATCACGATGGCATCGGGGTGGATGCTCTGGATGTTGGTGAAGTAGACGCGCTGCACGACGCCCTCGATACGATCGAGCACGGTGTCGAGCGAGCAGCTCATCAGGTCCAGATCCTCGCGCTCAAGCGGGGTGATAAAGGCCGTGAGCAGGGCGTCCTCAAGCTCATGGTGCTTCTTGTCGGCCGCATGCTCGATCGCGTGCATCTTGTTGAGCATATCGTGAATCTTTGCGGGGTCGAAGTTCTCGAAAATCTTGGTGAGCAGCTCGGCGGCCTGGACGGCAAGGTCGGCGCAGGCGACGTAGTTGTCGAAGTAGAACGAATCGGGTTTCTTTGCCATGAGTGGGTCCTTTCGAGGCGAAGACGGGTGGGCGAAGTATTACGGTCCGGATGGACGCTCGGTTTGACTAGATGAACATCATGAACAGCTTGGCCATGACAAAGCTGATGAGTCCGCAGGCGGGGAAGGTAAAGAACCAGGTGAACATCATGTCCTTGACCACGCCAAAGTTGATGGCCGAAAGGCGCTTGACGGCACCGACGCCCATGATGGCGCAGGTCTTGATGTGGGTGGAGGACACGGGGATGCCGGTAAGGGTGGCAAGCAGCAGGTTTGCGGCGCCTGCGAGGTCGGCGGAGAAGCCCTGGTACTTTTCGAGCTTGACCATGCTCTGGCCGACGGACTTGATGATGCGCTCGCCGCCCACGCTGGTGCCGATACCCATAGTGGCCGAGCACAGCAGCATAATCCAGATGGGGATGCCGGCATCGCCGACGCTCGTTTGGCCGCTGGCAAAGGCCACACCTAAAAAGAGCACGCCGATGAACTTCTGTCCATCCTGCGCGCCGTGCATAAAGCTCATGGCCGCAGCGCTCGCGATCTGAGCGTATTTAAAGAAGACATTGGCACGTCGCCTGTTGGCGGCGGCGAAAAGAATCGAGACGAGCTTGCACAGGACCCAGCCCATGACAAAGCCCAAGCCGATGGAGAGCGCCAGACCGTAGATAACCTTCATCCACTCGTGGACGTTGACGCTGCTCGCGCCGCCGAGGCGATAGCGGCACCGGTCAGGCCGGCGATGAGGCTGTGGCTTTGCGAAGTGGGGATGCCAAAACGCGACGCTGTGGCGCCGTAGACGACGATGGAGAACAGCGCCGCGCATAGGCAGGCGAGCGCCATGGTGCTATTTCCGCCAAAGTCGACGATATGTGAGATGGTGTTGGCGACGCTCGCGTTAAAGTGCGTCATGATGAGTACGCCGAGGAAGTTGAATGCGGCGCTCATGAGAATGGCGGCACGGGCGGGCATGCAACGCGTAGTGACGCAGGTCGCGATGGCGTTGGGCGCGTCGGTCCATCCATTGACGAAGATGGCGCCCAACGCGAGGACCACGGTGACGGCAAGGACTGGGTTCGACACAATTTGGCCGAGGAAGGTTGAGAACGTTACGTCCATATATGGGCTTTCTCGAAGTTTGCAGGCACGTTACAAAAACATGATAAATCGTATCACCTCCTGCGGGTCTCTTTACCGAGTTCTGATGGGAGAAGTGAACTTTTTGGCACTAAAATTGAATATTTGCCCTGTTGACCGTGGGTGTTCTTTTTGCTAACACGCCATGCGGACACGTGTGATTACTACGACACTCCAAAACCACAGTCTGTTCGCTTTACAACATACAAACATGCGTTCGATAATAGGAGGCATGGAATATCGACAGACAGACGGCAAAACTCGGCGCGTACACAAGCAGTATGTGGACGTCGTGGCTCGCATCCTCGCGGGCGGACAGGTTGTGCCGGTTACCGTCTGCTGGGTTGACGGTCGCTGCTTTACGATTGACGAGATTGTCTCGTCTACCGGTTTTGGCCTGACGGTTCACGGCATTCGTACGGCGACTTATAAGGTTCGTTTTGGTGGACATGCGACCGAACTGTATCTGGAAGAACAGGCACGCGAGCGACCGGATGGCTCGCAGGCACACGTGATGCGTTGGTGGGTCTGGGCCTTTGATCGCACGCTCGAGGGCGAGCGCCGTAGGTAAGGACGTACGGCATTCGGGTACAATGACAAGAATCTTGTCACCTACGGTGCCGTCGCGGCGCTTTGTGAAAGGACGAACCTATGAACGATATCCAGGGCTATCAGAACGGCCCCGTCGAGACCGGCGCAAGCCGTGCCAAGGAGATGTCGCCGCGCGCGTACAATCTCGCCATGTCTGCCCTGATCTTCTTGGGCTTTTGCGCCATGGGTGCCGGCGCCTACTTTACGAGCACCATGTCGTTTGCGCGCATGATGATGAACGGCGCCGCCTTGCCGCTGGTCTTTGGCTCGTTTATTTTGACCATCGTCGGCATGGTCATGATGTCGGCCGCCGCCAGCAAGCAGTCCGTGGGCCTGTCCCTTGTGGGCTACGTAATCTTTGCGAGTACCTTTGGCCTGACCGCGTCGTTTGGCCTTGCCAACTACGACCTGCCCACCATCAACACTGCCTTTATCGCCACGGCCGCCATCACCTTTGTCTTTGGCGCCTTGGGCGTGACGTTCCCCAAGTTTTTCCAGCGCGTATATGGCATCGGTTTTGGCATTCTGCTCGCCACTATTCTGGTTGAGATCGTGCTGATGTTCATGGGTGTCTCGCAGACCATCACCGACCTGATCGTGATCGTGGTGTTTGCCGGCTTTATTGGCTACGACACCTATGTTGCCACGACGGTGCCGCCTACGCTGCCCAACGCCGTGCTCATGGCGTCCAATCTATTCGTGGACATTATCAACGTGTTCTTGCGCATCCTGAACATCCTTGGTCGTCGCGACTAGTGGCGAATTGCGGCGGTGCTTGCCGTGCGTGTAAATCGATGCGAAAGGCGGTCCTTCGGGGCCGTCTTTTTTGTACGCTGCGGGGTATCATGGATGGGAAAAGCCGATAGCGGCAGAGACCGAGAAAGGTGACCACTTATGGCAGACGTCGACAACAGGAACCGTAACCGCAGGTCCAACCGAGCGGGTCAGCCCAATCCCAAGCGCGAGGCGCGTGCCAAGGCCGCCGAGCGTCACGTGGCAACTGTGTCCGAAGCGTGCGCCAAGGATATCGAGCGTTCGCTTGCCGGTGTTCGCGAGTTTGACGGTATGCCTGCCGGCTTTGTCTCGGCGATGAAGGCCAAGGTTCAGAGTGCTGTGGCCACCGAAGAACAGGTTGCCGAGGACGTCGAGGGCGCGGAGGCTGCCGAGGTCGAGGCAGCTCCTGAGCCCGTCGAGGAGCCTGCCGAGGAAATCGCCGAAGCTGAGTCCGCGCCTGCTGAGGAGCCTGCTGCGTCCCTGCCTGAGGTCACCGTGCTCGATGCCTCCGCCACGCAGGCCATCTTGGACAACGGTCGTGGCTATGCGCAGTTCTGCGACATGGCCGTGCTCGCCTTTGCCTCGTTCACCAACCCGGGCGGTGGCTATATTCAGGGTTATCTGGGCCAGGAGGCCACACTGTGCGCCGATTCGTATCTGTACAACGTTCTCGATAAGCAGCGCAAATGGTACGGCGAGAACCGTCGCCGCAACATCAACTGCGAGCTCTATCGTAACCGCGCCCTAGTGGTGCCTGCGGTGCGCTTCGACCGCAACCACGTGCATGCATACGCCGACGTGATCGTGGCCGCCGCGCCCAACGTTAAGCGCGCCCGCCAGGAGTATCGCGTGAGCGACGATGCTCTGCTGGATGCCCTGCGCGACCGCATTCGCTTTGTGCTTGCCATCTGCGACGAGCTGGGTCGCGAGAAGCTCGTGCTGGGTGCTTGGGGCTGCGACAACAACGGCTTTGACGCAGAGGCCGTGGCCGAGCTCTTCCGCAAGGAGCTCGCGTCGGGCGACTTTAAGGTCAAGCAAGTCTTCTTTGCCGTGCCTTCTACGCGCTGGGATGAGGATTTTGCCAAGTTCGAGCACGTGCTGGCAAACTTCCCCGAGCGCAACGAGGAGTCCTATGCTCAGGTTGCCGCTCGCGCTGCGGCAGCTCGCGCCGCCGAGCAGGCCCAGGCTGCTACCGAGGATGATGAGGACGAGGACGATTGGCGCAAGTACCTGTAACCGGTACGTGTTGACAGATAGGTCGAGCCGGCGGGAGAGGCTGCTCCCGCCGGCTTTTTACTAAAAGGAAGGGCTTACGATGAAAAACGTTCTATGCTTTGGCGACAGCAACACCTATGGTTACGATCCGGCGGGCATGCGCGACGGCACCGCGGTGCGCTATGCGCGGGATGTGCGCTGGTGTGGCGTGGCCCAACGTGACTTAGGCGAGGGCTGGCATGTAATTGAAGAAGGCCTCAACGGCCGCACGACGGTACGCGACGACATGTGCCATCTGGACACCAATCTTAACGGCATTCGCGCGCTTCCGATGATGCTCGAGGCCCATAAGCCGCTGGACGCCATTGTGATCATGCTGGGCACCAACGACTGCAAGACGGTCTTTAACGTGACGGGTGCCGATATCGCTCGTGGCGCCATGGCGCTGATTCGCGCCGTCCGCGCGTTTCCGTGGACCGACGCTGCGCCTTGTCCGCGCATTCTGCTGATGGCGCCTATCAAGATTAAGCCGCAAATCGCCGACGTATATATGACCGATTTTGACGAGCATTCCGTAGAAGCCTCGGAACATTTTGGTGAGTACTACGCGCATGTGGCTGAGCAGTTTGGCTGCGACTTTTTGAATGCCGCCGACTTTGCCGAGCCGGGCGATATCGACTATCTGCATATGATGCCCGAAAGCCATGAGAGCCTGGGTCACGCCGTGGCAGCCAAGCTCCAAGAGATGCTCGGTGAGTAGCGCGACCCCAAACCACCGCAAAGGTGCCTGTCCCCTTTGCGGTGGTTCAAAGGGGGCGGGCGCCTTTGCGGTGGCTTGGGCTGCGAATCTTAATACTGCCACATGTGGTTGACAGGGCCGGAGCCTTTGCCCATGTTCAGGCCGGCGGCCAGAGCGCCTGTCAGGTATGCCTTGCCGGCGTTGACGGCGTCGGCAAGATCCATGCCCTGGGCCAGCGCGCAGGCGATGGCGGACGAGAGCGTGCAGCCGGTGCCGTGCGTGTTGTCGGTCTCAATACGCTTGTGGCGGAACCACGTGGTGAGCGGATCGCCTAGGTGGTTGCCCTCATCATCGAGTGGTGCGGGTTCGGCCAGTACATCGTTGGCCTCGTTGACAAAATGCCCGCCCTTAACGAGGGACGCGCAGCCAAAGCGGCGGGTGAGGAGCATGGCAGCGTTTTGCTGGGTGCGCTCGGAATCGACCTCGTAGTCGAGCAGCGCCATGGCCTCGGGGATGTTGGGCGTGATGACGGTCGCCAGCGGGAACAGGCGACGCGTGAGCGCCTCAGCGGCATCTTCGGCAATGAGGCGGGCGCCCGAAGTGGCGACCATGACGGGATCGACGACGATATTTTGTGCGTTCCAGGCACTCAGGCGGTCGGCGATAACCTCGATAATCTCTGCAGAAGAAACCATGCCGATTTTGACTGCGTTGGGGCGAATATCGTCAAAGACGGCGTCAATTTGCGCAGCGACGATATCGGGGGAGATATTTTGCACGGCGGTGACACCGAGCGTGTTTTGTGCGGTGATGGCCGTGATGGCTGTCTCGGCATACAGACGGTGCGCCGTGATGGTCTTAATGTCGGCCTGAATGCCGGCGCCACCGCTGGAATCGGATCCTGCGATGGATAGAACGGCAGGTACCTTGCTGCGATCCATGTTCGCTCCCTTGTCTGGTCGGATTCAAATGGGTCTTTAAGCCAGCATTATAAAGATGCCCAGGCCGGCGATATGCCGAACCCGGGCGCGAGATGTAATTTTTACGCAAATGTAAGCAAATGTTCACACGTCAACAATTGGCGGGCGCCGACTCGATGTTAAAAGGCGATTGCGGCGAAGAGACTAGTCCTCCATACCGAGGTCGATCGTCGTGCCCTCAAACACTTTGTTGACGGTGCGGACGGCGCACATCTTGCCACACATGGTGCAAGTGCCCTCGGTGGCGGCGGGGGACTCCTCGTAGCGCTTCTTGCCCGTAACCGGGTCGAGCGCGCACTTCCACATGGCGTCCCAGTCGAGCTTGCGGCGTGCCTGGCCCATCTTGTCGTCCATGTCGCGGGCGTGGGGCACCTTTTTGGCGATGTCGGCGGCGTGTGCGGCGATCTTGGTGGCCATGAGGCCGTCGAGCACATCCTGGGCGTTGGGCAGGCATAGGTGCTCTGCCGGTGTCACGTAGCACAGGAAGTCGGCACCGGAGCTTGCGGAGATGGCGCCGCCGATGGCGGCGGTAATGTGGTCGTAGCCCACGCCGATATCGGTCACCAGCGGCCCCAGCACATAGAACGGGGCGTTGTGGCACAGACGCTTCTGCAGCTTCATATTGGCGGCGATCTCGTCGAGCGCCATGTGACCCGGGCCCTCGACCATGACCTGGACGCCGGCGGCCCAAGCACGCTTGCACAGCTTGCCCAGTTCGATCATCTCGGCAGTCTCGGTGGCGTCGTTGGAGTCGTAGAGACAGCCCGGGCGGCAGGAGTCGCCGAGTGAGATCGTTACGTCGTACTCGTGGCAGATTTCGAGCACCTCGTCGTAGAACTCGTAGAAGGGGTTCTCGTTACCGGTGACTTCCATCCAGCCAAACAGCAGCGAGCCGCCGCGGCTGACGATGTTCATGAGGCGGCCGGTCTCCTTGAAGGTCTTGATGACCGATTTATTGATGCCGCAGTGGATGGTCATAAAGTCCACGCCGTCTTCGGCGTGTGCACGCACGACCTCGAGCAGATCGTTCTTGGTCAGCTTGACCAGCGGCTTTTCCATGTAGCCGATGGCATCGTACATGGGGACGGTGCCTACCATGAGCGGCGTCTCGTCGATGAGCTGCTGGCGGAACTGGCGCGTCTTGCCCGAGTTGGAGAGGTCCATGATGGCGTCGGCGCCAAAGTCCTCGGCGATCTTGACCTTCTTCCATTCCTCGGCGGCATCGGCCTTGTCGCCCGAGATGCCCAGGTTCACGTTGACCTTGGTGGACAAGCCCTCACCGACGCCAAAGGCGCGCATGCCCTTTTTGATGTGCACGATGTTGGCGGGAATGGCGATGCGGCCGTCGGCCACGCGCTCGCGGATGTACTCGGGGTCGCGATGCTCGCGCTCGGCGACCTCCTTCATCTGCGGTGTGATCTGCCCGGCGCGGGCGAAGTCGATTTGCGTGACGAGCTTGGGCTCGGTCTGTGTGCTCATTGGCACGGCTCCCTTCGTTGGCATTACCCATATCAGGTTTGCGGGTCAGGGCGGGCGCGCCCAGTCTCAGCCTGCCGTCTTGTCCTGCAAGCTCCCCGTTTATGTGGTGGGCTCAAGTATAGCCTGAATGGGTACGATTGGGCCAACGAGCGTGCCTGTGGGGAGGCGAACATGGAAGACAAGCATCTATATCGAGAGACACAATGGGATGTATCGGCCGAGGAAAGCCGTGCGCACCATGGCCTTGTCGCGATTGGTTTTGCGGTGCTTGCCGTGTTGGTGATTGCCTTTTGTATTTGGACGTTCGGCGGTCGTGGCGGCGTCACCTGGGGGTTTGAAGCCGACGATGCCCTGCCGATTATGACCATGAAAGTTTCTGGTGGCAACACGGTTGCCGCACCGGGCGACTATTGGTATCCGCGCGACGAGTTTGTGCAGCTGCAGTTGAGCGGCGGGTCTATTCCGGGCGAAGAAATCGAACGCGTGACGTTTGATGAGGCACTCAAAACACTCATGGTGAAGCTCAAAGATCAGGGCGATGTGCCCACGACCATGGATATCGCTCTGACGGAGTGGCGTCTGGAACCTCCGTCGGGCGTTACGGTATCCGACGTAGAGCACGTTAAGATTACCTACCAAGATGGCTCGACGAGCGAGATTGCAAAGGCCGATGGCTTGGCGGAGTAACGGGGTGTTTGGAAACGGCGGGCCTATAGTGCCTGCGCGTTCATGAAAACCAGGGTGTTTTTGTCTGAAAGCTCGGGGATGTGCCGATAGCCGATATTGAATGCGGTAAGTTCGCTTGCATCCTCGAGCTTGTTTTCTGCCATCCACCGCACCATGGAGCCGCGCGCCTTTTTGCTGGCGGTCGACTGTTGGATGGGCTTCCCGTTGCGGATGCCCTCGCCAAAGAGGCATGTGACGGCTGTGGCGTCGCCCGCGAGGTGGGACAGAACGGCTTTGGCATACTCTACGCTGGCGAGGTTGACGATCGTGGTGTTTGAGCCTGCCGGGGCGATAGCCCGCGCGAGCTTATCGCTCCAAAATGCGTAGAGGTCTCGGGCACCGTCGACGACAAGCTTCGCGCCCATCTCCAGCCGATACGGTTCGACGGCATGAAAGGGACGAACGCACCCGTAGAGGCCGGAGAAGATCCACAGATGGTCTTGCAGCCATGCGAGCTGTGCGGAATCCATCACCTCGGGTGCCATGCTCTGGTATTGAATGCCGTGATAGGACATGACGGCAGGGGAGAGGTGACGGGCGAGTGCGGGATTGTCGAGATCGCCGCTTTTCAGGATGGGCCAGAACTCATGCAGTGTGTTGAGGCAAGGTCCCAGCAGTTTGTCACTCACGTTCCACAGCGCCTGCAGGCCGCCGCTGCCTTCATTCCGCTCGATATCTAGCAGTGCGCGGTGGAGGCGAGCCGTCTCGCGCACAAAGGGTGGGATGCCCAGGACTTCAAAAGCATCTTGGGCCGCGCGCATCTGCTTGGCGGGCGAAATGATGACCTGCAGCATGGGCTCTCCTCTGCCAAAAAAGTTGCGGTGGAATACGGTCTGTTTTGGCTGTTTATGGGCCAGTTTAGTCCGTATTTCACCGCAACTGATGAAGGGTTGGTTAGGCTCGCTCGATGAAGGCCTTGTAACCGCGATATGCCTCGTAGATGTCGGCCTTGTTGGCGACCTCCCACAGGGCGTGCATGGACAGGACGGCAACGCCGGAGTCGATGACGTTCATGCCGTACTTGGCCATGATGTAGGCGATGGTGCCGCCGCCACCAGCGTTGACGCGGCCGAGCTCGCAGGTCTGGAAGTCCACGCCGGCCTCGTCCATGATGTCGCGGACGAGGGCCACATACTCGGCGTCGGCGTCGTTAGAGCCGCCCTTGCCGCGGCTGCCCGTGTACTTGTTAAAGCACAGGCCGCGACCCATGAAGGCGGCGTTCTTGGTCTCGAACTTGCCGGCATAGCCCGGGTCGAAGCCGGCGGACACGTCGGAGGAGAGCATACGGCTGCGGGCGAGCGCGCGGCGCAGAGCCAGCGGGCTGTCCTCGCCGGCGAGCATCATGATCTCGGCGACGGTGTTCTCGAAGAAGCGACTCGTCATGCCGGTGGCACCCACGGAACCGATCTCCTCCTTGTCGACGATGAGCGTGATGCTCGTGCGCTCCACGTTGGTGACGTTGATCTGGGCGAGCATGGAGGGGTAGGCACAGACGCGGTCGTCATGGCCATAGCCCAGAATCATGGAGCGGTCGAGGCCCATGTCGCGGGCGGGGCCGGCGGGCACGACCTCGATCTCGGCGGAGAGGAAGTCCTCCTCCTCGACGTCGTACTGCTCCTTGAGGATATCCAGGAACATCTGCTTGACGGGCTCCTTGGGGGCGTCCTTGTCGTCCTCATCGAACTTGACGGGACGGCCGCCCACGATCACGTCGAGGATCTCGGCGTCGACGGCGTCTTTGGCAGGCTTAGACATCTGCTCGCTCGAGAGATGGATCAGCAGGTCGGAGATGGTAAAGACCGGATCGTCCGCCTTGTCGCCGATATTGATGTCGACGGTGGTACCGTCCTTTTTGCAGATGACGCCCACGAGTGCGAGCGGGGAGGCTACCCAGTGGTAGCTCTTGACGCCGCCGTAGTAGTGCGTGTCGAGATAAGCCATGTCGCCGGCCTCGAAGGCGGGGTTCTGCTTAAGGTCCAGGCGCGGCGAGTCCACGTGCGCGCCCAGGATGTTAAAGCCCTGCTCGAGCGGGGCGGTGCCCAGATTGACGAGCATAAGGTCCTTGCCGTGGTTAGCGGCATACACCTTGTCGCCTGCCTTAAGCTCGCGGCCTGCGGCGATTACGGTCTCCAGGTCGACGTATCCCGCCTCCTCGGCCATCTTGATGCCGGCCTTGACGCACAGGCGCTCGGTCTTGTTCTCACTCAAAAACTGCTTATAGCCGCGGCAAAGCTCCTCGAGCTCCTCGATTTGCTGTGGCGTGTACTTTTTCCATGCGCAGGGACGCTCCATGACGCAGGCTCCTTTCGGATCGATCGTGCTGGTTGATGTACCGTGAGCCATCGTATCACGCGCGGGCTCACGGTGGCGGGGGAGCTTGATGTGAGGTGGCCGCGGGGCGGGGAGCGTGTAAACTGGAGTGAGCAAACCGTGCCCAGCCCAAAGCGAGGTATTCAATATGTCTGACAAGCGCCGCACCTTTGCCGTTATCGACGGCAACTCGCTCATGCATCGCGCCTTCCACGCCGTGCCGCCGACCATGAACGCGCCGGACGGTCGCCCCACCAACGCGATCTTTGGCTTTCTGAACATGTTTCTCAAGATGATCGATGCCTTTAACCCCGACGGCGTCGTCGTGGCGTTTGACAAGGGTAAACCGCGCGTGCGCATGGAGATGCTGCCGCAGTATAAGGCGCAACGCCCGCCCATGGACCCCGATCTGCATGCGCAGTTCCCTATGATTAAGGAGCTGCTCGCCGCGCTCAACGTGCCGATTCTGCAGTCCGAGGGCTGGGAAGGCGATGACATCCTGGGAACCATGGCGCGCCTGGGTGAAGAGGCCGGCTGCGACATGCTACTGGTGACCGGCGACCGCGACATGTATCAACTCGTGACCGAGCACGTCAACGTGGTCTCGACCCGCAAGGGCCTGT
>CABSMK010000028.1 GCA_902478825.1 uncultured Collinsella sp. | reverse complement strand
ATGTGTATAAGAGACAGGCTCGATGCGCTGGGATATAGCGGTGACAACCGTGGGAAGGATGTCGGAGCCAATGTGCGGCTTGGCATCCCACAGAATATCGTGGGGCGCACCCGCCTCGACGAAGGTCTCGAGGATAAGGCGATGGGCGGGATTTTTGGTTCCCGTATTGAGCTTGCCGTCCGAGAAGGTCCCCGCGCCGCCCAGACCAAACTGGATATTGCTCTCGGGGTCGAGGATGCGCTCCTTTAGAAAGAGGTCGATCGCATGTGAGCGGCGAAATGCCGGGTCGCCGCGCTCGATGAGCAAGGGCTTAAGACCCGCTTCGGCGAGCGTAAGCGCAGCGAAAAGGCCGGCGCAGCCGGCACCGACAACGACGGGACGCCCCTTGGGTGCATTCGGGACGGGGTTGGGGAATGAAGGAGCCTCGCCGTCAACCATGCGGATGCGCGAGCGGTTGCGCTCGGCGACGCGGTCGACCACTTCCTGTTCGAGTCGGGAGCTTGTCAGCTCAACTCGAAAGCTCAAAATAAAATGAACATCTCGCTTTTTACGGGCGTCGATTGACTTGCGATGGAGCTCAATGGCTTTAATCTGGGAATCCTCGCATCGCAGGGCTCGTTTGACGGCGCGTCTGCCAATAGCAAGGCAGGCATTTTCATCGCCGGCTTCATCGAGCGACGCGTTGACTTGGGTGATTTCGATCATCGAGGTCTCCTTAGAGGCAAGAAAGAGGCCGTCCGGTATCCCAGACGGCCCGAATGCGTTTTTGATTATAGACTGCGCGGCTACAGGCTGCTTGCAGCGCGAATACCCGAGATCCAGGCCCACGCAAGGTTAAAGCCTCCGCAATCGGCGTCGATGTCGAGCGCTTCTCCGCAGACGTAAAGCGGGGCGCCTGTGGTGCTGTTCACGTAAAGATTGGGTGTCGAGACGCACTCGATAGATATGCCGCCACGCGTGACCTGTGCTGAGCGCTCCTCTGCCGTCCCTTCGACGGACAGTTTAAAGTGCTTGAGGATTGAGACCAGGTGGATGACATCGCGCGAGCCGGGATGGCACCGCTCGAATGCCGTACAGACGACGTGTGAGAGCTGCGGGGCGAGCATGCCGTCAAGCCAGTGGGAGTTTCGGGGCGAAAAATCGCCGAGCACGTTGACACGCTGCTCGAGCGTATCGAGCAGCTCATCTTTGGAGAAATCTGGAAAGAAGTCGATCAGAACAGTGTCGCCCTGGTTGATACGGCGAGAGAGATTGAAGGCGGCGACGCCTGAGATGCCGAAGGCACGGAACAGCACTTCGCCATCTTCTCGCCAGAGCTCTTCGTGGCTGCGCGAGAGCGTTAAGCGGGCTCGGACGCGCAGACCATCCAGAGTTCCGAGTGCCGTCCGGTCGCCGACGACTGATGCCGATACGGGGCACAGGACGGGGCGCAGGGGCGTCAAGGGAAGGCTAAACACCTCGGCGATGCCGGTGGGGTTGCCACCCGTAGCGATAACCACGGCCCTTGCCTGCAGGGCATCGCTCGTGCGAGGAGTATCGGCTAACGCCTTTCGAAGCGAACGGAGCTCCGTCTTTCGGTCGCCGTGCTTTTTGGGTTTGAGTACATGAGCGGGACGGTCGATCTGAAGCGTCCAGCCTTCGGAAGCCTTATGAGCCGCAATGACGTTAGTCCCGCAGAGTAGGGTGATGCCCAAACGCTCGCATGCATTGAGGAGTGCATCGCGAACCGACTCGGCGCGAAGGGAGCGCGGGTATAGGCGGCCTTCCTCATGGATCGTCATGATGCCCAGCGAGGAGAAAAAACTCTCGAGATCTTGCTCGGGTTGGGGGCCCATGATGGATTCGACAAAGGCGGGGTGGTTATATCGCCGAATGTCGATGGATTCGTTTGAGAGGTTGCAGCGGCCGTTTCCGGTTGCGAGCAGCTTGAGACCGCAGGCGACGTCGCGCTCGACGACGCAGACGCTTTTGTCGACACGCGCCGCCGTAATGGCGGCGGCGAGGCCCGAGGCCCCGCCGCCGATCACCAAGACGTCATAGAAGGCGCTTGCGTTCACTTAGGCCTCGTCTGTCTTGTGCGGGGCGATGGCCTCAACGGCGGAGACGGCTTGGGGCAGCATGCCGGCGGGCAGCGCGGTTTCGACTTCTCCCTTGTCGCAGGCTTCGGCGAGCGCAGGATCGATGGGCAGCTGACCAAGGATGTCGAGATGATAGGTCTCGGCGACCTCGGGAAGATTGCTCTTGCCGAAGACCTCGATCTTCTTGCCGCAGTCGGGGCATTCGATATAGCTCATGTTCTCGACAATGCCCAGAATCGGAACGTTCATCTTCTCGGCCATGTTGACCGCCTTGGCGACAATCATCGAGACTAAGTCTTGCGGGCTCGTGACGATGACGATGCCATCGACGGGCAGTGACTGGAAGACGGTGAGTGCGACATCCCCCGTTCCCGGAGGCATATCGACCAGCAGATAGTCGATGGGGCCCCAAGAGGTTTCGCTCCAGAATTGCCTGATGGCGCCGGCGATGACCGGACCACGCCAGAGGACGGGATCGGTCTCGTTTTGAAGCAGCAGGTTGGAGCTCATGACCTTGACGCCGTGCTCGGAGATCTCGGGCAGCATGAGGTTGCCGAGGGCATGGACATGGCGTCCGCTCATGCCGAACATTTTGGGGATGGAGGGGCCGGTGATGTCGGCGTCGAGAATGCCAACCTTGTTGCCGCGGCGGGCGAGCTCGGTTGCGATGGCGCCCGTCACAAACGACTTGCCGACGCCTCCCTTGCCGGAAAGCACAGCGATAACGCGCTTGACCTCCGACAGCGTATTCTCTTCAAATTGCGACGGCGTTGATTGTCCGCCGGCTGCTTGTGCGTGCTCGCAACCCATGTATGACTCCTTTGTATATGTTGGGGCCGGGGCCCCGCGATGTGACACGAGCGTCATTGTACCCTCGTTTGCGAGCGGGAGTCATTTGCGATGCATTTGGGCCGAGCGTGCTTGCAATACGATGGGTCCAAGCGAATGGGCGGGCTTATTGAACTTTGCTGGCGAACTCGAGGTATTGCATGCGCTGCAGCTTGTCGATCGTCGAGGCGTATGGGCTGTCTTCAGATTCCAAGTCGTAGCGCAGCCCGTCGGCACCAAGATAGCCGGCGACATTGATGGTGGGCACATCTGACCTTGTTGCAAGCAGGGCCTTTTGATAGTCAGTGAGCGGGGCGCCGATCTTATTAAGGGTAATAGCTGCAATCTCGTTTGCCCCGACGGTGTCGTAGACGTTGAGCTCGGTATTGCCGGCGATTTCATAGTTAGCCCAGACGAAATAGGTCGACTGATAGATACGGAAAGCGTGGCTTGCTGTATCTTCCTGAGGGTACAGCTCGTCGTTGAGAGTCGTTGCGGCGCTCGGCTGATGGTCGCCAAAAAAGACAAGAACAACCGGTCTGCCGATATTGCGGAGCTCGTTGATAAAGTACTCGAGGTCCCGGTCGGATGCGTTGATGCAGGTAAGATAGGTGTTGAGCGCGCTATTGGCGCCCTCGCTGGCTCCCTCGACCCAATAGTTTGTCAGCTCCTCGGCGGGAACGGTGCCATAGTCGTAGCCGCCGTGATTTTGCATCGTGACGTCAAAGATGAACTGTGGGGCTTCGTCGGTTCTAAGCAGGTCGAGTATCTTGTCGTAGGTGGCGTAGTCGCATACGCCGGCATGGTAACAGGGCGCACCTTCGAAATCGCCGATCGAAAGAAAGTCTCCAAAGCCCAGCTGCTGATAGATTTTATCTCGATGGTAGTTGACGGGGTTTTGCGGGTGCATAGCGGTAGCGGTATACCCAAGCTCCTTAAGGTCCTTTGCCAGGCTGTTGACACCATTCATCTGATATAGCTGATAGGGGATTTTGCCTAATCCGACAAAGGCCGTTGTCGCTCCGGTCAAAAATTCGAATTCGGAGTTCGCCGTTCCGCCACCGGCGACCGAAGCGAGCATGGTGCCGCGAACAAGTGTGTCGGGAAGCGAGTTGTAGAATGCGGGGCCGGTGTACCCGGCCGCCTGGAGCTGCTCAAAGCACGAAAGGTCGCTAAAACTCTCGTTCATGACGGCAACAATCGTCGGCTTGATTTCATTGAACTGGGCAACGGCCGCCGCGCGCTGCTCGCTCGAGCCATACGTGCTGTCGTAGGTGGCGGCGAGCTCCTGCTCGATGCTCTGCGCCTCATCGGGCGTATAGTCTTCGGGCCTCTCAATAGGCAACTCGTTGACCATTTCGGTGAACGAAGTGATAAAACCCTGAGACGCATACGTGGTGATGGGCTGCCAACGGTCAAATCCAAAATCCAGCGCCTGCTCCAAGTCGATGCTGGAAAAGCCCGAGAGCCCCACAACGGTCACTAGCAGAAAAGCGCAGAGGTTAGCGGCGATTGCGGGGAAGACATGGGTGGGCGTACGGAGCTTTCGCGGTCGGATAAGCGAAAGAAGCCCCAGGGAAATCTCCAGCAGGGCGAGAGAGGTTACGATTCCGGCGGTAAAGGTAAACTCGTATCCCTCGCTCACTTCCATTGCAGTGCCAAGGGCCAAGATATCGCTTGGCAGGATGGCTTCGCCTTTAAACGTTATGACGAAGTGCTCGGCAATGCCAAGGATGCAACAGACGACGGGCACGAGGGCCATGACGCCCCCATGACGCTGTCCCAGCAGATAAAGGGAGAGCAGAACCGTCGCGAGCAGCCCGACGGAAAACCCGAATGAGTTGGCGGGAATGTGATAGAACGTTTCGTTGCAGGCAATTTCGAGTGAAACGAACGAGAGCGCTGAAACAGCGGCGATGACAAGGATGTCACGGCAAATACAGGCAACCGTTCCCGTCTCAAGATCGGTTTGGTCGATAAGTCCCGAAACCAAGGGCTCGACAAGAAGTATGACGGCGGCAGCACCGAGCGCCGAATAAGAAAGGACCCATAGGGAACTGTCCTCATTTACGAGCAATTGATTCGTAATCCATGCAGCTACCACGCCGAGCGGGATGAGGAGCGTCGCGCACCAAAAGACGCGGGCAATGGGCGGCTTTTCATTGTGTTTGATTGAAAAATACACGCGCACGACGACGGTGGCCACGATAAGGACGGCGATGAATATGGGCAGATTGGCCATGTCGCTCGAAGTGATTTCAAGGGGGATATCTTCGGTCATGGACGTTCCTCTGTTACAGCAAATTAAGTTCAGTAGTAGATTACTGTAACCTTTCCACGGCATTTCGAGAAACAAAGCACCCGATACGCAAAGCTAAAGGTCTGCGAATCTTGTATTACGAACATCTGTGCGCGTCGAGTGCGCTAAACTCATCGACAGTATGATTCGATGCAATAGGAGGCAAGGAGCTTCCATGTCTGATTCTTCTATCGTTATTCGCGGCGCTCGTGAGCACAACCTCCGTGATATCGATGTTTCCATTCCGCGTGACCAACTCGTGGTCATTACCGGTCTTTCTGGCTCGGGCAAGAGTTCGCTGGCATTTGACACTATCTATGCCGAGGGCCAGCGTCGATACGTCGAGAGTCTTTCGAGCTATGCGCGCCAGTTCTTGGGCCAGATGGACAAACCCGACTTGGATTCAATCGACGGCCTTTCGCCGGCGGTGTCGATCGACCAAAAGACGACGTCTAAAAACCCTCGCTCGACGGTTGGCACCGTAACCGAGATTTATGACTATCTGCGCCTGCTGTTCGCCCGTGTGGGCACCCCGCACTGTCCCGAATGCGGCCGCGTCATTGAGCGCCAGACGACCGACCAGGTTGCCGACAAGGTCTTGGCGGCAGGGGAGGGCCGCCGCGCGTTTGTGCTGGCACCGGTGGTGCGCGGGCGAAAAGGCGAGTACACCAAACTGTTTGAGGACCTTCGCGCCGAGGGCTTTAGCCGCGTGCGTGTCGACGGTGAAGTGCGCTCGCTCGACGATCCGATCGATTTGGATAAGAAATTCAAGCACGATATCGAGGTCGTGGTCGATCGCATCGTGATCCGTGAGAATTCTCTGGGCCGTATCGCCGAGTCTGTTGAGCAGGCGACCGCGCTGGCTCACGGCAATGTAAACGTGTACATGCTGCCCGATCGTGATGCTCCCGAGGGGACCGAGGGCGAGCTGCTGGAGTATTCGTTGGCCTTGGCGTGCCCGGAGCATGGACACTCCATTGACGATCTTCAGCCGCGTGATTTTTCGTTTAACGCTCCCTATGGCGCATGTCCTGAGTGCGACGGCCTGGGCTTTAAGAAAACCGTTGATGCCGAGGCGCTGATCGAGGACCCCTCGAAGTCCATTGCCGACGGAGTCTTTGGTAGCCTGTTTGGCAATTCGAACTACTATCCGCAGATTTTTGCTGCGGTCTGCAAACACTTTAAGGTGAGCGCCGATACGCCGTGGGAGGACTTGCCCCCTCGCGTGCGTCGTGCATTCTTGGATGGCCTGGGCGATACGAAGATCTCGGTCGACTACCAAAAGCTCGACGGACGTCGCAGCCAGTGGGATACCAAGTTTTCGGGCGTTCGCAACATCCTGTACGAACGCTATACCGAGACGACGAACGAGAACACCAAGGCGCGCCTGGAGAAGTACATTCGCGAGGAGCCGTGCTCGACCTGCCACGGCGCTCGTTTGCGCCCTGAGATGCTCGCCGTCACCGTGGGCGGCAAGTCCATTTACGAGGTTTGTTGCCTGTCGTGCCGTGAATCGCTCGAGTTTTTTGAGGGCCTGGAACTCACCGAGCGCCAACAGTTTATCGGCGGTCGTATCGTCAAGGAAATTCTGGAGCGCTTGCGTTTTCTGGTCGATGTTGGACTCGACTATCTGACGCTCGATCGTGCCTCGGCGACGCTTTCCGGTGGCGAGGCACAGCGTATTCGCTTGGCAACGCAGATCGGCGCGGGTCTCATGGGCGTGCTCTATATTCTGGACGAGCCCTCGATCGGTCTTCATCAGCGTGACAACGAGCGCCTGATCAAGACGCTCGAGCGCCTGCGCGATATCGGCAATACCGTTATCGTTGTCGAACACGACGAGGATACAATCCGTGCCGCCGACTACGTGATCGACATGGGGCCCGGCGCCGGTGTCAACGGCGGGCACGTAGTCGCGGCGGGAACGCCTGCTGATATCATGGCGTGTCCTGAGTCGATGACGGGCGCTTATCTGACCGGCAAACGAATGATCCGGGTGCCTGATGAACGGCGCAAGCCCGGTCGCGGCTGCCTTAAAATTACGGGCGCTCGAGCCAACAACCTCAAAAACGTTACCGCCAAGATCGAGTTTGGTACGCTTACGGTTGTTACCGGCGTGTCGGGATCGGGCAAGAGCTCCCTGGTTACCGACACCATTGCGCCTGCCCTTACGAATGCCATTCACCGCTCGACGCGCCCCGTGGGTCCGTATAAGAAAATCGAGGGCATCGAGTGTATCGATAAGGTTATCGATATCGACCAGTCGCCGATTGGCCGCACGCCGCGTTCCAACCCTGCTACCTATATCGGCCTGTGGGATGATCTTCGCGCGCTGTTTGCGAGTACGCCGGAGTCGAAGGCGCGCGGCTACTCGCCGGGTCGTTTCTCCTTTAATGTGAGCGGCGGGCGCTGTGAGGCGTGCAAGGGCGACGGGCAGATCAAGATCGAGATGCACTTCCTTCCCGATATCTACGTTCCCTGCGAAGTTTGCGGCGGTAAACGCTACAACCGCGAGACACTCGAGGTCACCTACCGTGGCAAGACCATCTCGGACGTGCTCGACATGAGCGTCACCGAGGCGCTGGCCTTCTTTGGGAATATCCCGCAGATTAAGCGCAAGCTCCAGACGCTGTACGATGTAGGCTTAGGCTACGTGAGCCTGGGCCAGCCCGCCACGACGCTCTCGGGCGGCGAGGCGCAGCGTGTGAAGCTCGCCAAGGAGCTTCATCGACGCCAGACGGGCAAGACGTTCTATATTTTGGACGAGCCGACGACCGGTCTTCATTTTGAGGACGTCCGCCAGCTGCTCGATGTGCTGCAGCGCTTGGTCGATGCGGGCAACACGGTGCTGGTGATTGAGCACAACCTTGATGTCATCAAGGTTGCCGACCGCCTGATCGATATGGGTCCCGAGGGCGGTAACGGCGGCGGAACCGTCGTGGTTTCGGGCACACCGGAGCAGGTTGCGGACTGTCCGCAGAGTTATACGGGCAAGTTTTTGGCGCCGTTGCTCAGGCGTGACCGGGAGCGTCAGGCTCAACTTGATGCTCAATAAATAGGCGATTCAGTTTATGGGCGCCATCGACTCCTTGTGATTCGATGGCGCTTGCTGTGCCGAAGTGACGTATGCAGCCGAATTGGACATATACTTAATCTTTGCGTCAGAATGCGAGGGAAAGGATATGTCATGGCAAAGGCTGTAAAGACGCCAAAAACCAATGCGATGCGCGAGCTGGAAAGTGCCGGCATTTCCTATGTTCTACATACGTACGAAGACGATGGTGATGAGTCGGTGGGCCTGGGGGTCGCGATTTCGGAGCAGCTTGGCGAGGAGCCCGGTCAAGGATTTAAGACTTTGGTCTGCGTGACACCGTCCAACGACTATGTCGTGTGCTGCATCCCTGTTGCCGACGAGCTCGATCTAAAGTCCGCCGCGCGTGCCGCGGGGGAGAAGTCCTTGGCCATGATGCATGTGAAGGATTTGCTTGCGGCGACTGGCTACGTTCGCGGCGGCTGCAGCCCGGTCGGTATGAAAAAACGCTACCGGACGCTCATTGATGAGACATGTGTCCTTTGGGATACCATTTTTATTTCGGGAGGCAAGCGCGGTTATCAGCTCGAGCTTGCACCCGATGATTTAATTGCATTTTGCGGGGCGACGGTTGCCGCGATTACGAGAGAGGACTGAGCGATGCCGCAGGAAGAATTGAAGCGCGGAGCTCATTTTGCAAGAGAATCTGCGCCTCAGACACCCTCGTCCGAAGCTCCTTCGTCGCGAGATGACACTGACGACATGGGCTCGTCGGACTACTCCACGGTTGGTCGTTCCGCCGGGCTTATGACCATCCTGACCATCGTGTCTCGCGTCACCGGTTTTATCCGCACGTGGGCAATGGCGGCCGCTATCGGCATGTCGCTACTCTCGTCCTCCTATCAGGTCGCCAACAACCTGCCCAATATGCTCTACGAACTCGTGATGGGCGGCATGCTCGTGACGGCGTTTTTGCCCGTGTACATGGGCGTGAGGCGTGAGCAGGGTCGCGAGGCCTCGAACGAGTACGTGGGCAACCTGCTCGGCATTCTGCTTTTGGTGCTGGGTGGCATTTCGTTGCTGGGGACCGTGTTCGCCCCGGGCTTTATCTGGACGCAATCGTTCCTTTCGGGTGACGGCGGCAGCATGGATACCGCTGCGTTCATGTTCCGTTTCTTTGCCATCCAGATTCTGTTTTATGGTTTGGGCTCGGTGTTCTCGGGCGTTCTCAACGCACACCGCGACTACTTCTGGTCGACGTTTGCCCCGGTCCTCAACAATGTGATCGTCATTGCGAGCTTTATGGGTTTTGCGCCCGTGTCCGCACAGTTTGGCGAACGTGCCGGCATCATCTTGATTGCGGCCGGTACGACCCTCGGTGTCTTTGTTCAGATGGCATGTCAGATCCCCGCGCTTGGCAAGCACGGCGTGCATCCCCATATCCATATCGACTTTAAGGACCCCGCACTGCGCCAGACGATTGCGCTCGGTATCCCGACGCTGCTCGCCACGGTGTGCATGTTTGTCTCGACTTCTATCACCAACGCTGCCGCGCTGGTGGTCCAGCCCGAGACTGGTCCTTCCGTCATCGCCTATGCGCGCCTGTGGTACACGCTGCCCTACGCGCTGATTGCCGCCTCGCTTTCGACGGCGCTTTATACCGAGCTCTCTCACGACGCACAGGAGAAGGATTACGACAGCGTTCGCACGGGCATTTCGCGTGGCGTCGCCCAGATGCTGTTCTTCCTGATTCCGTTCGCGCTGTACCTGATTGTCTTCGCACGTCCGCTCAACATGATCTACTGTGCTGGCAAGTTCGATGAATCCGGCGTGACGCTGGTGTCCGAGTACCTTGTCTACCTGGCGCTCTCGCTGCCGCTCTACGGCGTGGTCGTGTTGATGCAGAAGAGCTTCTCTGCCTTGCTCGACATGAAGCCCTATAGCCGCTATTGCCTGTATTCCGCCATCGGCCAGGCCGGCTCGGTTCTGCTGTTTGGCGTTGTGCTGGGCTTCGGTATGCCGGCAATCGCGCTTTCGTATGTCGTCGACTACGTGATCTTGGTCGGTTGCTCGCTGTGGTGGCTGCGTCGTCGTCTGCGTGGCCTTCAGGTCAAATCTATCCTGCATGGCGGTTTCTTTGGCCTTTTGTTCGGCGGCCTGGGTGCTGCCGCAGGCGCCGGCGTCATGTGGGCGCTTGAACACTTTGTCGGGGCACTTGGCGGCTCGATTCTGATTACTCTTGGCTACGTTTGCGTTGCGGGTGTCGTCTCGCTTGCTGTTACCTTTGGCCTTGCCGTTGTCCTTAAGATGCCCGAGGTCTCGGCGCTGCTTCGTCGCAAGTAGGTGCGTGTGGCCGGTCACGACAACATTCCAACACTCGCCGAGCAGGTTTCGCGCGTTCCCACGCAGCCCGGATGCTACCTTTGGAAAGATGCCAAGGGCGATGTCATCTACGTTGGCAAGGCGAAAAACCTGCGTTCCCGTATGCGCCAGTACGTGACGCTGCAGGATGAGCGTCAAAAGATTCCGCTGATGATGCAGCTGGTGGCGAGCTTTGACTATATCGTGGTGGAGACCGAGCACGAGGCGTTGGTGCTCGAACGCAATTTGATTGGTCAGTACCATCCGTACTTTAACGTCGACCTCAAGGATGACAAGAGCTACCCCTTTATCGCCATTACAAAGGGCGACCTGTATCCCGCTATCAAATACACGCGCGAGCGTCATAAGCCGGGAACGCGCTATTTTGGACCCTATACCGATAGCCGTGCGGCACGTGAGACGATAGATACGCTGCGCAAGGTTATCCCCATCTGCTCTGCATCCTGTGCGGAGTGGCGTCGTTGTCGCCGTATCATCGAGTCCCACAAGGGCGAGGAAGACATCGTCAATATGATTTGCGCACAAAACGGGCGTCCCTGCTTCGACTACCATGTCGGGCGCGGGCCGGGTGCGTGTGTCGGCGCGATTTCCCCGGCAGACTATGCCAAGAACGTCAAGCGTGTCGAGCGCTTTTTGTCGGGCCATCGCAAGGATGTCGTCGACGAGCTGACTTCCGAGATGGCGGATGCCGCCGAGGCACTCGATTTTGAGCGCGCGGCACGCGTCAAGCGTCGTTTGGAGGTCATCAGGGGTCTGGACGACCGTCAGCAAGTCGTTTTTCCCTCCAGTGTCGATATCGATGTCATCGGTTTCTATCGCGAGGAGACCATCTCTGCCGCTTGCGTCTTTGTCGTGCGTGAGGGCCGAACAGTTCGCACCTGCGAGTTCATTCTCGACAAGGGTCTTGATGTTGACGAGGAAGAGCTCCAGTCGGGCTTTCTTAAGCGCTATTACGACGAGACGGCTGATATTCCAGCTGAGATAAACCTCTCTGTCGAGCCTGAGGATGCGGAGGCGCTGGGGGAGTGGCTTGCAGGCAAGCGCGAGCGTTCCTGCCATCTCCATAGGCCGCAGCGTGGCGAAAAGCACCGTTTGCTCGATATGGCATCCAAAAATGCGCGCCATGCCCTCATGCGCTACATGATGCGAACGGGGTACGCTGACGACCGCACCAATCAAGCGCTCCTGGAGCTCGAAAGCGCGCTGGCGCTGCCGGCGCCGCCGATGCGTATCGAGTGCTTCGATATCTCGACGCTGCACGGAACCTTTACCGTCGCCTCGATGGTGGTGTTTACCAACGGGCGCGCCGACAAGAGCCAGTACCGTCGTTTTAAAATTCAGGCCGAATTGGACGAGGCAAACGACTTCGTGTCGATGTCCGAGGTTTTGGGACGACGCTATGCTCCCGAGCGCATGGCCGACGAGCGCTTTGGCTCGCGCCCCGATTTGCTCGTTGTCGATGGCGGTAAGCCGCAATTGACCGCTGCGATCAAGCAACTTGAGGCTCTTGGGCTCGATATACCAGTTTGTGGCTTGGCAAAGGCCGATGAGGAAGTTTTTGTGCCTTGGGACGAGACTCCCGTCGTGCTGCCGACCGGGTCCGCGTCGCTCTATCTAATTAAACAGGTTCGCGATGAATCGCACCGTTTTGCCATCACGTTCCATCGCGAGTTGCGCGATAAAGCCATGACGGTTTCGGTACTCGATGACGTTCCGGGCGTGGGACCCACCAGAAAACGTGCCCTTATGCGCCATTTTGGCTCGATGAAGCGTTTGCGTGCGGCGAGCGAGCAAGAGATCGCGGAAGTTCGCGGCATACCTGCCGATGTTGCCAAGGCGGTCCACGAGGCGCTCGTTGCATGGAATGCCGAGCGCGCCCAGACATCGGCCAACCGTTCCGAAAACTAAATGCGCTTCTAAACAACTGATATACATGATTGCGCGATTTTCAACCATTTATTTCGCCATGATTGCCTGCTGGTTTCGGGTTTTATTAACGCTAAAACGTTTGACTAACCCAAGCGAAAACCCTGCTATCCTGCGGGTTGACGAAGACTGATATCTCACCTCGCCGATACATACTGTCTGGCGAATCGTTTGTCAACGAATTCGGTGAACGGTAGTAAATACCGTTCAAGCGTATGTATGTATCGGTCGCCGAGCGCGGCACCTCAGTTGGGTTCGTCGGTAGGTAAGGTATATATCGTCCGCAAGTTGCGCGGGGGCAAGTCTAGGTGCTCCCGAGTAAGATTCTCTATTGATAGGAGAAGACATGGCCATCATCAACAAGGGTATGTCCAGGCGTTCGTTCCTCGGCCTCACCGGCAGCGTCGCTGCTGTCGCAGGGCTTGGTCTCACCGGCTGCGGTGGCAGCTCTAGCGACGAGGGTTCCGCTTCCGGTTCCACCGATTCCGCCAACCGTGGCGGCGGCGTGATCACCGCTGGTTCCGCTTACGCTCCGTCCAGCTTCGATCCCGCCAGCACCGGCTCCGCTGTGGGCCTGGGTGCTAACTGGCACGTCGTCGAGGGCCTCTACGGCATCGATTACCACGACTACAGCACCTTCAACGAGCTCGCCACCGACGATCCCAAGTCTGTGGACGACACCACTTTCGAGGTCACCATCCGTAAGGGTGCCAAGTTCTCCGATGGCACCGAGGTCACCGCTGACGATGTCGTTGCCTCCTACACCGCTTGCGCCGCTTCCGCTACCTATGCTCCGTTCTTCCAGCCCTTCGAGTCCATCGAGGCCAAGGACGCCAGCACCGTGACGGTCAAGACCAAGGTCCCCAACTTCTCCCTGCTCAAGGATCGTCTGGCCATCATCCGCGTTACCCCGGCTACCCAGGCCGAGGAGGATCGCGCCAAGCAGCCGATCGGCTCCGGCCCCTGGATGTACGACTCTATCTCCGATACCGAGATCACCCTGGTTCCCAACCCCGAGTACAACGGTGAGTATGCTGCCGAGGATAAGAAGATCCAGTACAGCATCCTGACCGACCCCACCGCTCGCGTTACCGCTCAGCAGGAGGGCTCCACGCTCGTTATGGAGCTCGTTACCGCTGACGCCGTCGACCAGCTCGAGAGCGCCGGCTGCAAGATCGATAACGTTCAGGGTTTCGGCACCCGCTTCATCATGTTCAACGTCGCCAAGGAGCCTTGGAACAACGTCAAGGTCCGTCAGGCCGTCATGTATGCGCTCGACACCGAGAAGATGGTCAGCAACACCTTCGCCGGCCTTGCCACCGCTGCCAGCTGCTACCTGCCCAAGAGCTTCACCAACTATCATGAGGCTTCCACGGTGTACAAGACTGACGCCAAGAAGGCCAAGAAGCTCATCGAAGAGTCTGGCATCACCCCGGGCGCCATCACCCTGCGCACCACCGACAACGAGCAGATCAAGGGCATGGCCGCCCAGGTCAAGAACGACCTCGACGCTCTCGGCTTCGATGTGACCATCCAGACCGATACCTCGCCGGCCACCTACGCTGCCATCGACGGCGGCGAGGCCTACGATATCCTCCTTGCTCCTGGCGATCCGTCCTGCTTCGGCGCTGACCCCGACCTGCTGCTCAACTGGTGGTACGGCGACAACGTCTGGATGCAGACCCGTTGCCCGTGGAAGGAGTCCGCTGAGTGGGAGAAGCTCCACGGTCTCATGGACGAGGCTCTTGCCGCCGAGGGCGACGAGCAGCAGAAGAAGTGGAACGAGTGCTTCGATATCATCGCCGACAACGCCGTTCTGTACCCCGTTGTCCACGTCAAGACCGTCTCCGCTTCCTGGGACGATCCGTCCACTGCGCCCAACGGCGAGGCCCTCGATGGCTTCAAGGGCATCGGCACGACGAGCATGTCCTTCAGGGGCGTTGCGACCGTCAAGGCGTAAGACTCGCTTGAGTCTGTATGCAGGATGTCGGTCGTTGGGATCGTATCCTCATAGTTGAAACAAAGACCCGGGCGGCAACGATGTCGCTCGGGTCTTGTAATGAGTATCCGTACTCATATAC
>CABSMK010000027.1 GCA_902478825.1 uncultured Collinsella sp. | reverse complement strand
GACAGACGCGTGCCTGCTCGGGCGTGGTGACGTCCATGATGACGCCGCCCTTGAGCATCTGCGCGAGCTCGCGATTGAGTTTGACGCGATCGGCCTTGCTGGTCTGTTCTGGCATGGTTGCTCCCTTGGTTGGCATGTGCATTGCTTGACGGAACATCCTATCTGGGAGCTGGGTATGGCGAAATACTCAGTTTTCGAGATAATAATAAGGTCAGACTAATACCAGATTGAACAGCTCGATAAGATCAGGTGGCAAACTCATGCTTGACTACAATTTGGAAAAACGCGGCGAAGCATCGCTCTATGAGTATGTTTACCAGCAAATTCGAGATGATATCGTAGCTGGACGCATTGTGGCGGGGGAGCATTTGCCGTCTAAGCGCGCCTTTGCCAGTCATCTGGGAATCAGTGTCATTACTATCGAGAATGCATATAGCCAGCTACTTGCCGAGGGCTATATTTGCTCAAAGCCGCGGCGTGGCTACTACGCTTGCAAGCTTCCGGATGCACCGGTTTTGCCTTTGGCTTCGGAGGGCATCGACCGAGATGCCGTCTCTGTGGACCCCAGCGCGCATGATGTCCGCGGGCGGGTCGAGCAATTCGACGCACTTTCTCCTTCCGCTTTGGAGGCGGCGCGGCTTTGGCAAAGCGCACTGCGGGCGACGCTGGCATCCGAAGACGAGCGCGAGATCTTTTCGCCCGCACCGGTACAGGGCACCGTTCGGCTACGATGCGCAATTGCTCATCATCTGCGCGGGACGAGGGGTATGAATGTCGACCCCGACAACATTGTTATCGGTGCGGGCGCCCAGCTGCTCGATACCATGTTGGTTCAGCTGCTTGGCGCGGACAAGGTGTATGCCGTTGAGGATCCGGGCTATTTGCGCCTGACGCGCATCTATCAGGCTATGGGCTGCCAAGTACGACATATCCCGTTGGATGACGACGGCGTGGACCTGAGCGCTCTGCAGAAAACTGGGACCGATGTCCTTCACCTTATGCCGTCCCATCAGTATCCCACCGGTCTTGTGACGAGCATTGCGCGTCGCTATGCGCTGCTGAGCTGGGCCGCCGAGCGACCAGGTCGGTACCTCATCGAAGATGACTTTGATTGTGAGTTTCGCCTTGCCGGCAAGCCAATTCCCGCGCTCGCGTCGATCGATGCCTCCCAGTCGGTTATCTACACCAACACGTTTTCGAAGAGCCTGTCATCGGCGTTGCGTCTAGCGTACATGGTGCTGCCCGATGAGCTAATGGAGCGGTTTAGGCGCAACCTTGGTTTTTACGCCTCGTCGGTGAGTTCTGTTGACCAGGTCGCTTTGGCTCGTTTGCTGGAATCGGGTGATTACGAGCGACATGTGAACCGCGTGCGCGTTCGTGCTCGTGAGGCGCGTGATGGCCTGATGGCGCTTGTACGGAAGGCATTTCCGGCAGGGGAGGTCTCGATCGAGCAGGCAGATGCGGGCCTTTACTGTACCGTGGTTGCGGAGCGTGGAACGGGCGGAAGCTCTTTTGCGCAGGCTCTCGCGCGCTCGAGCATCCCTTTTGTCGATATCAGTGACTGTTATTGGTGTGCCGATGGCGCATCTGTCCCTGAAAACTCAACTCAAATTCTTGTCCAGTATGACGATCTGAGTCCAAAAGTGCTAACTACCTTGGAATTGCAGCTAATGGGGGGCACTCTGCAACCTAAGTGAGTAGACTTTTAGCACTTTGGCGACCAGGAAGTTTTGTAACAAGCTATCTACCTGCGGTTTTGAAAAGCAGGATGACCGGCCTGCTCGGGATGTTCAAAAAAGTCTACTCACTTGCCGCGCAAAGCTCCTGCATGAGAAAAAAATGGGGTTTTCAACAGGGCTTCGTCCAGCTCTTGGCAAGCTTTTGGCCAGTTGGGGAGGGCTGTTGAAAACTTTGCAGTCCGTTCGGCGCCATTTTTGGTGCGTTCGCGCCAATGCGTGACTGACTGGGTTGAAATTCGTGTTTTCCTGTGCCTATGAAGGATCTACTTTGTGACATATCGGCTTTTAGGTACTGGCGTTTGCCTCCTCAAGTCCGCGCTTTGTGTCCGCCGCTTCCACGACCGGAAGAAGACCGGCAGCGATATGATCTCGCCCGCAACCCGACGGCTGCGGTCGCGCTCGGTTTTCCGTTGTATACATTGGTTCGGACGAGAAACAAACGGACTTGTCCTGCCAGCATTAGGCAGCGGCTGTTTCTTGGTGAGCTCCCCAGGGAATCCGTGCTGGAAACGGAGCATGGGTTTTTGGTCACGTCTCCTCTACTGACGGCATTTATCATGTCTCGACATCTGACGGATCTCCAGCTTCTTTTTGTGTTGGCAGAGATGTGCGGCTTGTTTGCGGTGTGCGCCCTGCCAGCGGCACTTGAGGCGGAGCTTTCGCGTGCAATTGATTCGGGCGCGATTTCGACAACGTTCGGTTGGGTGCGCTGCCCGTCCGAGGACGGCACCGCCTCAAATTTATGGCGTCGAGACGCTTTGGTTTTGGGCGGAGACCTTGACCGTTTTTGTTCAGATGTTTGCGGGATGCGTTGCGGCAATAGATTTATGGCGGTATCGCAACTCGTTCCATTGGGTGCCGCGTCGCCTTTTGAGGTCGAGGCGTATTTGTTGCTTGGACTGCCGCGAGCCCTGGGAGGCGAAGGTTTTTGCGGCATAGAGCTTAATGTTGAAGTGATGCTAAACACAAGTGCTCGAGCGATTGTGGAAAAGTCCCGTGTATATATCGACCTACTTCTTTCTTCGCCGGACGGCAGGCGACAGGTGGCCATTGAATGTCAGGGAAAGGCCTCGCACGGACGCGCAGGGGATGGCTTGCGTGACGCTGACCGCATGACGGCCCTTCAGGCCATGGGCTACGATGTACTTCTCCTGACACACAGACAGATATCCGATGAGGATAGATTCCGCGCGATCGTTAAGGCCATATGCAGGATGCTCGATGCTGAATATCGTGATAAAAGCTCAGATGAGCAAAGGGCTGAGACATTACTCCGGTCTGAACTATTCGTTGACTGGACAAAATTGGGAGTAATCGACGGGAAGATGCCCGTTAGACACAAAACGGCTCAATCGTGGACGGCTGCGGTTCTAAGTGAGTAGACTTTTGGCACTTTGGCGACCAGGCCGTTTTGCAACAAGTCATTTACCTGCGGCTTTATAAAGCAATATGGGTGGTGTGCTCGGCAAGTTCCAAAAAGTCTACTCACTTAGTTTTTGACGAGAAGCCGATGCCGAAGGCGGTCCTATTTCAGGGCGTTAACAAGTTCGTGAGGCACGAAAAAGGCCCGAACCAATACGGTCCGGGCCTCATCGAGCTTGAGGTTATGTCTCAGGCGGTTGGCTTAGCCAAAGTAGCGCTTGAGCAGGCCGGCGAAAGCCTTGCCGTGGCGGGCCTCGTCGCGAGCCATCTCGTGCACGGTGTCGTGGATGGCATCGAGGCCGGCGGCCTTGGCACGCTTGGCAAGATCGGTCTTGCCGGCGGTGGCGCCGTTCTCGGCCTCAACGCGCATCTCGAGGTTCTTCTTGGTGGAGTCGGTCACGACCTCGCCCAGGAGCTCGGCGAACTTGGCGGCATGCTCGGCCTCCTCGTGGGCAGCCTTTTCCCAGTACAGGCCGATCTCGGGATAGCCCTCGCGATGAGCGACGCGAGCCATGGCCAGGTACATACCGACCTCAGAGCACTCGCCCTCAAAGTTGGCGCGCAGGTCGGCAACGATGTCCTCAGAGACACCCTCCATCTTGGCGACGCCCACGACGTGCTCGGCGGCCCACTCGAGCTGGCCCTCCTCCTGCTTCAGGAAACGAGAACCGGGAACGCCGCACTGGGGGCACTTAAAATCCTCGGGCAGCTGGTCGCCGTCGAACTCTTCCACATAACCGCAAACGGGGCAAACAAACTTCATGATTCGATCCTTTCGATCGATGGCGATTGCGCGCTCGTCCGGTCCCGTAAGGGCCCTCTCCGGACGTGCGTCTTGACGAGTTCTATTATCCATAAATGCAACCAAATGTGAAGCCTATTAGGAATGATTTTTAATAAAACAATTTTGAGATATGAAGATGTTGATTGATTAACGATTGGCAGGCCGTCTTTGACCGCCGCTGAGTACAATCGGGCGAGCAAATGTTGACCTATCAACAAATGAAGGAGTTTCCTTTATGCATCTAGCCCGTCGTGCCTGGTGCCGAACATATCAGACGGTTTTTCGCATTGCATTGCCGATCCTGCCCTATACCGAGCCGCGCATTTTAGAGCATGCCGAGGATGTGCCCGCGGTGCTTCAAAAGCGCTCGATCCAGAAGGTCCTTATCGTGACGGATCCCGGCATTGCCCGTCTGGGGCTCACGGCACCGCTCGAGACGGCGCTCGCATGCAGGGGGATTGGCGTTACGGTCTATGCCGAAACGCGTGCAAACCCCACGGTTTCAAACGTGGAAGAAGCGGCGTCCCTGTATCGAGAGAGCGCCTGCCAGGCCATTATCGGCTTTGGCGGAGGATCAGCCATGGACTGCGCCAAGGGCGTAGGCGCACGCATTGCGCAGCCAAACAAGCCCATCAACAAGATGCGCGGCCTGCTGCGGATTCATCGTCGCCTGCCGCTGCTCATCGCCGTCCCCACCACGGCAGGCACGGGAAGCGAGGTCACACTTGCGGCGGTAATTACCGATGACGAGACGCACTACAAATACCCCATTAACGACTTTGTGCTCATCCCGCGTTTTGCAGTCCACGACCCCGAGTTTACGTGCGGCTTGCCCGCCTCCATTACGGGGCAGACGGGCATGGACGCCCTGACGCATGCCGTCGAGGCCTTTATCGGGCGAAGCACCACGCCCTATACGCGCAAGATGGCGCGACAGGCGGTTCAGCTCATCCACGACAATTTGCTCGAGGCCTATGAGCATGGCGACAACATGCGTGTGCGTCGCAATATGCTTTCGGCGGCGTATAAGGCGGGTGTTGCCTTTACGCGCTCCTATGTTGGATACGTTCATGCCATCGCACACAGCTTGGGCGGGCGTTATGGGATTCCGCACGGCTTGGCCAACGCTATCATCCTGCCGCACATGCTTCGCGCTTATGGTGACGCCGCCGCCCCCAAGCTTGCCGATCTTGCTCGCATGGCGGGCATTGCGCCGGCTACCGCACAAGACAGTCTTGCGGCCGAGGCCTTTATCGATTGGGTCGACCGCATGAACGCCGCCTTGGGCATACCCAAATATGTGACGGGCATTCGCCGCTCCGACATTCCCGAGATGGCGGCGCATGCCGATGCCGAGGCCAATCCCCTGTACCCCGTTCCGCTTCTAATGGACCGCTTGGGGCTCGAGCATATGTACGAAGTCGTTGCAGGTGGTATGTTTGAGAGCGAGAATTAGGAGGGCCCATGAACACCGAGGAAATTGCGCGCATCGTCGGCGATCAGCGCGCCTACTTTAAGACGCACGCTACGTTTGATGTTGATGCTCGACGTCGCGCGCTCGCGAGTTTACGCGATGCGGTGCGGGCCCACGAGGCCGATATCGCCCATGCGCTCAAGACCGATTTGGGAAAGTCGCATAACGAGGCCTATATGTGCGAGATCGGCACGTCGCTTTCCGAGATTCGTCATCAGATTGCGCATGTGGCCCGATGGAGTCGTCCGCGCCTGCGTCCGTGTGACCTCGCTAACGCCGTGAGCGTGTGCAAAACGCAAGCCGTGCCCTATGGCGTCACACTCATCATGGCGCCTTGGAACTATCCGTTTTTGCTGACGCTCGAGCCGCTCGCTGGCGCCCTTGCCGCGGGCAATACCGTGGTCATCAAGCCGAGTGCCTATGCTCCGGCATCGAGCGCGGTGCTCAAGCAAATCTGTGAAGAGGCATTTGATCCGCGCCTGGTGACGGTTGTCGAGGGCGGGCGCGCCGAGAACGAAGCGTTGCTCGATGAGTGCTGGGACAAGATCTTCTTTACCGGTAGCGTTTCGGTCGGCAAGCTCGTCATGGAGCGCGCGAGTAAAAACCTCACGCCCGTGACGCTTGAGCTGGGCGGCAAGAGCCCCTGCATCGTGGATGCGACGGCAAACTTGAAGGTCGCGGCACGGCGTATCGCCTTTGGCAAATGGCTCAACGTAGGGCAGACCTGCGTGGCGCCCGACTACCTGCTGGTCGATACGCGCGTGCACGACGAGCTGCTGGGCCTCATCAAGGACGAGGTCCGCCGTATGTTTGGCGAGCATCCGCTCGATAACGAGGATTACGGGCATATCGTCAATGCTAAGCATTTTGCGCGCGTGCGCGGGCTGATCGATCCCGATAAGGTCGTGCTGGGAGGCACGGCGCGCGAGTCGTCGCTCAAGATTGAGCCGACGATCCTAGACGGCGTGACCCCCGATGACGCCGTGATGCAGGAGGAGATCTTCGGTCCCATCTTGCCGGTGCTGACGTTTGAGAGCCTAGACGAGGCCGAGACGTTTATTACGGATCGTCCGACGCCGCTGGCCCTGTATATCTTTAGCCAGGACCGTTCGGTTCAGCAACGCTTTGTGCGCTACGTGCCCTTTGGCGGCGGCTGTGTCAACGACACGATCATGCACTTGGCTACGAGCCATATGGGCTTTGGCGGCATGGGCGCGAGCGGTATGGGGCAGTACCATGGACGCGAGAGCTTCGATACGTTTAGCCACAAGAAGAGCATCGTGAACAAGGCAACTTGGCTGGACGTGCCGTTTCGGTATGCGCCCTACGCAAGCTGGAAGCACAAGTTCGTGCGCATGTTTGTGCATTAGAAAAGGGCGCAGGTAATACGAACAAGTGTTCCTATTACCTGCATTTTGCGTTAGACTACTGTTATGGAGCACGGATGGGCCAACTCCCTTTAGAAGGGATTTGGTATGAACGTAAGCGATGTTATTTCGTTATTGGCGTTGTTGATTGCGGCTATCGAACTCGGTCTGTTTATCGGCCGAATGAAATAGCCGCCCCCGCGTAAGCGAAGACGGCCACTTCTCACGATGAAAACGTGTATCGGAGTTGGCAAGACCCGCGGCAACGGGTGCCATCCGTGTTCCTATCTTATCTGCAAGCGTTCTGTCGCGCAAGCGTTGAGGCAAACGATTGAAGGACGCAGACAGGATGTATTTGTGTCCGCACGGGACCGTAGACTTCTCAATAAGGTTACACACCGGTTTATCCGGCCGTTAGAGGAGTTGCCATGTACGAGCCTTCACGTGTTCTTTTGTCGTTTCATATTGCAGGATTTCAATATGCCGACGGCGCTTTGGTCCTAGGCGATCTTAAAGCGGGCGATAAACTGACGCTGTGCGCCGAGCGCGATAATCCCCATGATCCCGAGGCGGTTGCAATCTACTACGGCAACACCAAGCTTGGCTATGTTCCGGGAAACGAGGTCGGCCCGCTGTCCTTGATGATGTATTACGGCCATGAGGACGTATTTGAGGCTCGCGTGCAACAGGTTGCTCCCGAGCGCAGCCCGTGGCATCAGGTGCGCGTTGGACTCTATGTGGCGGATGCTCGCTAGTCGGCAATGGAGGCGGTTGTGTTTGATGACGACGACCTGTTCAATCTGACAGACGATCCGTTTGAGTGGGATATGCTACTCGATGACGATGAGTTGGAGCAGGACCGTAGGAAACGGCAGGGCAAGAAAACTCAGGGTGACGCTTCGAAAAAGCAAGACAAGCGCCGCCGCGGCCTGTTCGGCGGGCTCTTTGGCTAACCGCCGCATCGCTGTGTCTGTATACTTAGCACGAGTTTGACGCGTTGCGAAATGAGGACATGGACGATGATGTGGTTTACCGCCGACCTGCACCTGGGCGATACGAATATCTTGCACGACATGGATCGACCGTTTGACTCGGTCGAGGAGATGAACCGCAAGGTCATCGATGCCATCAATGAGTGCGTGGCTGTGGACGACCGCCTCTATATCTTGGGAGACTTTACCTATCGTTTGCCCCTGGCGGAGGCGGTGCGCCTGCGCGAGCGCATCGAATGTCAGAACGTGATGCTCATCCGTGGCAACCATGACGGTGACTGGGAAGATCCCGACGTACCGCAGATTTGGGAAGACGTGC
Organism: uncultured Collinsella sp.; assembly: GCA_902478825.1. Taxonomy (GTDB): domain Bacteria; phylum Actinomycetota; class Coriobacteriia; order Coriobacteriales; family Coriobacteriaceae; genus Collinsella. The sequence continues at coordinate 6,528 of CABSMK010000027.1, read as the reverse complement.
GCGACTACCTGGAGATTGCCCCCGGCTATGCCAAGGGCCATCGTCTGGTGATGAGCCACTACCCAATGCTCAGCTGGAATGGCAAGGCACGTGGCGCCATCATGCTGCACGGGCATATCCACAGCAGGGGAGACCGCACCAACGCGCGCAACCGCGATTGCGAACGTCCTATCTTTCGCTACGATGTCGGTCTCGATGCCAACGATTACAAGCCCGTAAGCCGAGACCAAATCCTCGGCTTCTTTGGACTGTAATTGTCGAACCGTCACACAAACCGCCACAAAGGGGACAGGCATCTTTGTGGTGGTTCTGGCGCCGTTGCCATTATGGCGGCGCCTTTTTTGTCCGTGCGGCGCGGTAGAGTGTAGGCGGTTGAAATTTGCGTCCATCGAGGAGCTGCTATGAATGAGATCAAGTGCCCGCATTGTGGCGAAGTTTTTAAGGTCGACGCGTCCGGCTATGCGGATATCGTCAAGCAAGTGCGCGATGCCGAGTTTTCGCGCGACCTGGATGAGCGTGTGAAGGCAGTCCAGCGCGAGGGCGAGCAGGCGCTGGAGCTTGAACGCTCGCGCTCGACGGCTGCTTTGCAGGAGGCAGAGTCCCAGCGCAACGCTCAGCTTGTCGAACAGAAGAACACTGCGGATCAGAAACTGGCGCAAGAAGTCGCAAAGCGCGATGCTGAACTCGCCGAGTTACGCGCCAAGCTCGAGGGCGCTGCCGCAGAGCGCGAGAGTGCAAGCCAGCGCGCGGCGGTTGAGGCCCGTGCCGATGCTCAAAAGGAGAACGTCGAGCTCCAGCGTGAGATCGACAATTTGCGTGCGCAGCTGGGACGCAAGGATGATGAAGCCAAGCTTGCCGAGTCGGCGGCGCGCAACGCTGCTCAAAACGATTTAGCCGTGCGCGATGCCCAGATTGCCGAGCTGCAGGCCAAGCTTGCCGCGGCAGACAAGGCTCAGGAGATGGCGCTTGCCGCTGCTGCTGCCGAGTCGCAGCGCGAGCTCGATGCCGCTCGCAGCGAGGCCGAGCGTACGCTTACTGACTATCGCGCGAAGGTACAAGAGAAGTTTTCCGCCGCAAAGGCTCAGTCTGAGCAGGAAGCAGAAGGCTTGCGTGCCCAGCTGCGCGAGCAGGAGCTGACGGCGAAAATGAACCTGTCAGAGGCAGTCGCCGCAGCGAATCGCGAGCGCGACGAAGCCCGCGCCAAGCTGACGAGCGAGCTGGCAGTGCGCGATTCTCGCGAGGAACAGGCCAAGGCGGCACACGAGCTCGAGCTTGCGCAAGCCAAGCGCGCGAGCGATGACCTGATTCGCTACAAGGACGAAGAGATCGAGCGCCTTAAGGACATGAAGGTTCGCCTGTCCACCAAGATGGTGGGCGAGTCGCTCGAGCAGCACTGCGAGACCGAGTTTAACCGTCTGCGCATGACGGCATTTCCTAACGCGTACTTCGAGAAGGATAACGATGCGTCCGAGGGCACCAAGGGCGACTTTATCTTCCGCGAATGCGACGCGAGTGGCAACGAGGTCATTTCGATTATGTTCGAGATGAAAAACGAGAACGACGAGACCGCGACCAAGCATAAAAACGAGGACTTCTTTAAGAAACTCGATCACGATCGTCGCCAGAAAGGCTGCGAGTACGCGGTGCTCTGCACGTTGCTCGAACCCGAGAGCGAGCTTTACAACGCCGGCATCGTGGACGTGAGCTATCGCTACGAGAAGATGTACGTGATCCGTCCACAGTTCTTTATTCCCATGATCACGCTTCTTCGCAACGCCGCCATGGGTTCGCTGCGCTATAAGCAGGAGCTGGCGGAGTACAAGCAGCAGAATATCGACGTTACGAACTTCGAAGCCAAGATGGAAAAGTTCAAGAATGATTTCGGTCGCAACTACGAGATCGCGAGTCGCAAGTTCCAAACGGCGATCGATGAGATCGACAAGACGATTAGCCATCTGCAGAAAACCAAGGAGGCGTTGCTGTCCTCCGAGAACAACCTGCGCCTAGCCAATAAGAAAGCCGACGATCTTACCATTCGCAAGCTCACGTGGGGTAATAAGACCATGAAGGCAGCGTTTGACGAGGCACGCGGGGCTGCGCCAGAGACAAACGATGAGCCAGCCGAGGCGGATTCGTATGAGGTCGAGGATGCCGAGTAAGGCATAGCGTATCGCGTAAAAAGCGGGGCCGCTGGCGATGTTGCCAGCGGCCCCGCTTCGTTTCGTTCCATTGCGCCCGGCTAGTCTTCGAGCAAGTCCTCGATAAAGCCGACGCGGTAGTTTTTGAAGATGACCTCGCCGCCGTCTTGCGTGGCGTCCAGATCGACATCGCCCATGATGCCAAAGTCGTGGTCTCCATCCTCGTCGGCAAAGATCTGGTGCACGTGCCATACGTGCGCGGTTTTCTCGTCGGACTCATCGATGGAAAACATTGCCGAGCTGCGGGCATCTCCGTCGGTGAGGATCTCCTCGTGCTGTTCGTGGTAAGCGTCGAGTGCTTTTTGCCAGCGAATCTCGCTCATGCCCCAGTCGTCGTCGAGTTCGCCCAGGTCGCGAACATGCTCGCGGGCGGCAAGGGTCACGCGGCGGAAGAGTGCGTTGCGTACCAGCAGGGTGCAGCCACGGCGGTCCGCCACGACCTCGTCGATGCCCTGCGGCGGTGCGGCGTCGAGTGCTGCCGGGTTGCCGGCGTTCTCCCACTCGTTCACCAGGCTCGAGTCGACCGAGCGTACCACAAAGCCGAGCCATGAGATAATGTCGCGCAGGCGCTCGTCGCGCTTCTCAATGGGCACGGTGCGATCGAGGGAACGGTAAGCCTCGGCTAGGTAGCGCAGCAGAATGCCCTCGGAGCGGGCGATGCCGAGCTTTTGGATATAGCCCTTAAAATCGCTCGCGCTTTCCAGCATATCGCGCAGGACGCTCTTGGGAGAGAGCTGGTAGTCGTTTGCCCAGGGTACTTCCTGGCAGTACTTGTCAAAAGCGGCGTCGAGCAAATCCTCGAGCGGCTTTTCATACGTGACGTCCTGAATGCGCTCCAAGCGCTCCTCATGCTCGATGCCGTCGGCTTTCATCTCGGCCATCGCGCGGTCGCGTGCGGCGCGCTCCTGTGCGCGCAGCACCTGCTTGGGATCCTCGAGCGTTGCCTCGACCATTGAGATCAGATCCATGGTATAGGTCTCGCTCTCGGGATCGAGCAGCTCCAATGCGGCAAGTAAGAACGGCGAGAGCGGCTGGTCGAGCGCGAAGTCCTCGGGCAGATCGACCGTCAGCGCATAGTCGACGTCTGGTGCGGCGTCAGTCGGGGCGTCGGGTGCGGGCGGCACCTCGGTGCGAACGACGACACCGGAATCGATGAGTGTGGCGAAGATTTCGTCGGCGCGAACCTCGAGCTTTGCCTTTTCCTCGGGAGTCTGCAGGCTCGTCTCGATGAGGTCGTGTACGCGGGCTCGGGCATCGCCGCCCTGCTCGACCACGCTAATCACCATGGAGTGCGTGATGCGCAGGCGCGGCTTGAGCGTCTCGGGCTGCGTCTCGATCAGGCGCTCAAAGGTCTGCTTGTTCCAGGTGACAAAGCCCTCGGGGGCCTTTTTCTTTTTAATCTTACGGAGTTTTTTGGGGTCGTCGCCCGCCTTGGCCATAAGCTTGGCATTCTCGATCTCATGCTCGGGTGCCTCGGCAATCACCATGCCCTCGGTATCGAAGCCCGAGCGGCCGGCGCGACCGGCAATCTGATGGAACTCGCGGGCGCGCAGGCGACGCATTTTGTAGCCATCGAACTTGGTGAGCGCGGTGAGCACCACAGTGTGGATGGGTACGTTGATGCCGACGCCGAGCGTATCGGTACCGCAGATGACGGGCAGCAAACCCTGCTGCGCCAGGCGCTCGACCAGCAGGCGATAGCGCGGCAGCATGCCGGCGTGGTGCACGCCGACGCCGCAGCCAAGCAGGCGCTTGAGAATTTTGCCAAAGGCCGTCGAGAAGCTCGTGCCTTTGGCAGCTTCCTTAATGGCCTCGCGCTGCTCCTTGCTGGCAATGCCGAAATTGGCGAGCGACTGTGCCGTCGCAAGGGCGGCATCCTGGCTAAAGTGCACGATATAGAGCGGGGCCTCGCCGCGGCGCATGGCGAGCTCGACCGTGCCCTCGAGGGAGGTCGTCACGTAGTCGTAGCTCAACGGAACAGGACGCGGGGCATCGACGACCAAGTCGCAAGCAGCGCCGGTGTGCTCCTCGAGTGAGGCGGCGATGGCAGTGACATCGCCGAGCGTGGCGCTCATGAGCATAAACTGCGTGTGGGGCAGGGTGAGCAGCGGCACCTGCCAGGCCCAGCCGCGGTCGGGGTCGGCAAAGTAGTGGAACTCGTCCATGGCCACGCAGCCCACATCGGCGTCCTCGCCCTCGCGCAGCGCATCGTTGGCAAGGATTTCGGCCGTGCAGCAGATGATGGGAGCCTTGGTGTTGATATGCGTGTCGCCGGTGATCATGCCCACGTTATCGCGGCCGAGTACCTGCACCAAGTCGAAGAACTTTTCGCTGACCAGGGCCTTGATGGGGGCCGTGTAATAGCAGCGCTTGCCCTGCGCCATGCCCATAAAGAGCATGCCCAGCGCGACGAGCGATTTACCCGATCCGGTCGGTGTGCCCAAAATGACGTGATCGCCGGCTGCCAGGTCCATGAGGGCCTCTTCTTGGTGGCCCCACAGCTCAATGCCGCGATTGCTCGTCCATTCAAAGAAGCGTTCGAAGGCCTGATCGGGCGTGAGCCATGGTTCGGGCTCACTGCCGTCCTCGGGCTCCCACCAGGTGGGGGAGAGCGCGCCGAGCGAGCCGAACTCAGCTTCGGTTCCCGTGCCGCCCGAGAATGAGCTGGCGGCGCCGGCGCCGGAGACGGTGCTGGCGGCGGTATCTGTCGTGGTCTGTGCCATGTGGTTGCTTTCTCTCGTGATTGTCCGCCATCCATTATGGCGTAGCGGCGGCACGGGGTGCCAGCGCGCGAGAAAATGCAGGAAATGGGCGTTCTGCTCAGCCGTATGGTGCAGTTGTCAGTTAAGTGAGTAGACTTTTTGCGATATCGCGAGCACATAGCTTTTGCGCAAGGGCTCTACCTGCGGTTTTAGTTTTCGTTATGCGGGCTGTGCTTGGCTATTGCAGAAAAGTCTACTCACTTAGGTTTGAGGGCCGTTCGCAGGCGCCTATTTGCGCTTGTTCGCCGATACCGCGACTATCAGAAGCCCCTAGGACTCCTGCGGTAAGCGCTTCTTGCCTTTGCGGGCGCGGTTTCTAAAGTTCTCGACGGCCTCTTCCATGCCCAGAGGTACATAAGTGAGCTCATCGAGGTTATCGGGCAGGTAGCAGGCAAGGCTTTGCTCTTGCGCTCGGCCTGCTACGAGTTGCTCTTCGGTAGGCTTTTCGCCGGGTGTGGCGCAAATGCCATAGACGGCTGCACCCATCTCGCGTGTGCGGCACTCGTATTCGGTCTCGGGATGCTCGGGATGGTCGCGGCGGACGTCGTCGCTTACCCAAAGCGTGTCGTAGCCCGCCGCGGCAAACTGCCCCAGGGCGTAGTCGCGCAATGGTTTGCTGTCGGTGCGCAGCGTGACGGTGGCGCCGGCTGAAAAGAGCGGGCGGTAGAGCATCAGATGGTCAACATGGACGAGCCGTTTTTTGGCGTACTTGGCCTTGGGCTGCGGTGTGGGAAAGTTGATGGTGATGGCATCGAGCTCGCCTGCGGCAAATAGCTGCGGCAGCGATGCGGCGCCTCGGGGTAGGACGAGTACGTTGGATAGCTCCTGCTCGCAGATTTTCTGCGCGGCATAGGCAATGCAGATGGGCTCCTGGTCCATACCGATAAAGAGGGTGTTTGGCTCGTGGGCCGCGCGTTCTACAAGGTACGTTCCCTTGCCACAGCCAAGATCCAGGTGAAGGTATTCGAAGGGCTTGCTGCCAACTGGCGCGCAAGCCTCGCGCCAATCTCCGGCATAAGCCTCGGGGTTCGTCTCGATCGCATCGGCGTAGCGCTCCAGGCGCTCCTCGAGCACAAAGTTCTTAGGCGTGCGAACGTGGACGGCTCCCATGAGGCTCCTTGGTCATAAGTATGGAACGCATAGCTGCGCGTTCCGTCAATGGGTTGAAAAAGGGTGGGCATAGTTTGCCCGAAAGATGCGGTGCGGCTCGGCGGCGAGTCGTCGGTGCCTACAGGCGCTTGAGAATCACATAGCGGTTGAGTTCGCCGCTACGACCGTCGGCATGGAAGCGCTCAAGCTCACGCACGGGGACCTCACCGCTCTTGTAGAACGTACGGACGCCGCGCACCAGGTCGGTGATCTGCTGATCGTCAAAGTGATGGCAATAGCGGTAGGCGTGGCGGTCGTTTTGCCAGCCAATGAGGTGGTCGCCGGCTTCAAACTGCGCAGAATCGTAACCCTCAAACGGCGGGGGGAGCTCGGCGCGGGCTTCGGCGCGAACGGCCTTGCGCGCCATGCGCTCGCTGTCTCTTATACACATCTCCGAGCCCACGAGACATGCGCAGATC
>CABSMK010000026.1 GCA_902478825.1 uncultured Collinsella sp. | reverse complement strand
CTACCGTACCGGCTGCAAGGTCGCCGTCATGGACGAGACCGGCAAGCTGCTCGACCACGGCGTGGTCTATCCCACCAAGCCGCGCCACGACGTCGCCGGCACCAAGCGCGAGCTCGCTCGCCTCGTCAAGAAGGACGGCGTCAACACCATCGTCATCGGCAACGGCACCGCTAGCCGTGAGACCGAGGAAGTCGTCTCGGAGTTCATTGCCGAGCAGGCACCCAGCCTTCGCTACACCATCGTCAACGAGGCGGGCGCGTCGGTGTACTCCGCCTCCGAGCTCGCCAGCCAGGAGTATCCCGACCTGGACGTCACCGTGCGCGGTGCCATGAGCCTGGGCCGCCGTCTGCAGGACCCGCTGGCAGAGCTCGTCAAGATCCCGCCCCAGTCTATCGGCGTGGGCCAATACCAGCACGACCTTGATCAGGCCGAGCTCTCGCGCACCCTGGGCCACGTGGTGGAGGACGTCGTCAACCGCGTGGGCGTCGACGTGAACACCGCGAGCGCAAGCCTGCTGGGATACGTATCGGGCATTACGCCGAGCGTGGCCAAGAACATCGTGGCCTACCGCGAGGAAAACGGCGCCTTTACCGATCGCCGCCAGCTTAAGAAGGTCCCCAAGCTGGGACCCAAGGCATATCTCAACGCCGCGGGCTTTTTGCGCATTAGCGGCGGTAAGAACCCACTCGACGCGACAAGCGTCCATCCCGAGAGCTACGAGGTGGCCACGTCCGTCCTGGAGCGTGCCGGCGTTAAAGCCAGCGAGCTCAGCCGCGGCGGCGTGCCCGACATCGAGCGCCGTCTGGGCAGTATCTCGGCGCTGGCAAGCGACCTGGACTGCGGCACCCTCACGCTCATCGACATTGTCAACGAGCTCAAAAAGCCCGGCCGCGACCCGCGCGACGACGCGCCCGAGGTAGTCTTTAGCCGCTCGGCGCTTTCCATCGACGACCTGGAGCCCGGCATGGAGCTCAAGGGCACAGTGCGCAACGTCGTCGACTTTGGTGCCTTCGTCGACGTGGGCGTGCACCAGGACGGCCTCGTGCACATCTCCAAGCTGGCCAACCGCTTTGTCAAGCACCCGAGCGACGTGGTGCGCGTCGGCGACACGGTGAAGGTGTGGGTCGAAAAAGTCGATCGCGACCGCAAGAAGATCTCCCTCACCATGGTGCAGGGGAAGTAAACCGCCAAAGCAAGGGTACCCCCTACAGCGACGTGCAAAATCGCGAGTATTCTGCAAATTCCGTCGTTCCGGATGCCCCTTAGAGGCGAAAAAACAAAGTACGGCCCCCGTTTTGGTGTTTTTAGAGCCAAAACGGGGGCTGTTCCGTGCTTCAGCTAGCTGATAAAAGCCTTTACCTTGCTGAATACTCTCAATTTTGCACGTCGCGGGCGGGGGTACCTTTGCCCACGGCAGGATATGGAAGCCGATTACCAACCTACCGGCAAGCTCGTGTCGGCAGCCCCGGCTTTTCCTTTGCCTAGCGCGACTCTCGCGAAGCGCGAGAGCGATAGGGAAAGGAAAAGCCGGGGCGAACAACCCGCGACACAGCCAGTGTTCACCCTACGGCAGGATATGGAACCCGAGCGAGGCGATATCCTTGGCAAAGCCGCGCACGGTGTCGAGCGAGACCTCGTACGGATCACGGCCGATGTTCTTGCGCTTGGCCAGGATGCTGTTGGGCACCGTGATGATCTGGCAACCGCAGGCCTCGGCCTGGTAAATGTTGATGAGCTCGCGCGTGGACGCCCACAGGACCTCGCAGTTGGGCTTGGCGGCGGCCTTCTTAACCGACTCCGTCACAAACGGAATGGGGTCGACGCCGGTATCGGCGATACGGCCGGCAAAGAGCGAGATGATGGACGGCGTCTCGGCGTCAACGGCCTCGACCATCTCGTCGACCTGCTCGGGCGTAAAGATGGTGGTGACGTTGACCTTGATGCCATCGGCCGAAAGCTTGCGGACCAGCTCGGCGGTGGACTCGCCCTTGGTAGTCACGCACGGAATCTTGACGTAGACGTTGTCGGCCCAGGTAGCGATCTCGCGAGCCTCGACCTCCATGGTCTCGACGTCATCGGCAAAGACCTCAAACGAGACGGACACATCGGTGATGTGGGTCAGGACCTCCTTGGCAAACGCGCGGTAGTCCGTCACGCCGCCCTTCTTCATAAGGGACGGGTTGGTCGTGAAACCCTGAACGTTGCCGTTCTCGTACATGTCGAGCATGCCCTCGAGGTTTGCACCGTCAGCGAACACCTTGATTGCCATCTGCCTGATTCCTTTCGTTTGCATGCGGCCGATAAACTGCTAAACACTTTACCTATGTTTATCAGGGCGTGAGCTGCGGGTTTTTATCTTCTCGGCGAACGGTATAAACACCTCAGTGTTTGGATTGATAAATCGATTGAGCATGCAAAAGCAAAGAGTCGCAGTTTGAGCAAACGTCAGAACGCGGGATTCATTAGATGAGGCCGAAATGCTGCATCGCTGTGACGGTGCCGTCGTGTGCGACATCGTCGGTCACGTAGTCGGCGACCGCCTTGACCTCGGGCATGGCGTTGCCCATGGCGACAGCCGTCTCGACCGCAGCGAGCATGCCCAGGTCGTTACCCGAATCGCCGAAGCCAAAGGTGCGCGCGTTGCCGGTGCGACCCAGGTATTCCAGCGCTCGCGCCACGCCCACGCCCTTGTCGATGCCCTTGGGGCTCAGCTCGCGATTCTGACCACCGGTGTTGCACAGCTCAAACTCGCGATCGATAAAGCCATCATCGTTGGCTACGCGAGCCAGGTCGCTCGCGACGATGCCTACCTTGCCCACGCGCAGACGGCCGTCGACGCGCATTTCCTCGGTGCTGTGCACCACAGAAGTGCCGATCAGAGACGACTGCTCAACGCCCGCGGGTTCCAGGGCAAAAGTAGCCACGTTGGTCTCGAAAAAGGCTTCAATCCCTGCCGCGACCATACGGCGAGCGAGCTCCGCAACAATGTCTTCGTCAAAGCAGTCCTCATGCACCACGCGGCCCTCGACCTCGAGCGTGGCGCCTGCCATGGCAACGATGCCCGCGGGGTCGAGCGCACGCAAGCTGTCCGCGATGAGCCACAGGGGACGACCCGTGCAGATAAATGCCTGGTGTCCCGCGTCGCGCAGACGATGAAACGCCTCGACGACCGTCTGCGAGGGGTGAACCGCCGAAAAGTCCTTGTCGGTCATGTTGTCGGGATCGAACGACGTCAGCGTGCCGTCCACGTCAAAAAAGAGCACGGCGGAATCGGGGCACGCATCAATCATATGGGTTCCTTTCGGGGGCGAGAGTAAACGAAGTATCCATCATATAATGGAGCGACGCAACCAGAGAGGTCACCCATGGAATTTTACGCAAGCTGCCCCGAGGGCTTTGAGTCCGCACTCGCCGATGAGCTTAAACGCCTCGGGCTTTCGCATGTTCGCCGGCTGAAGGGCCGCGCTACATTTGAGGGCGAGCTCGAAGAAGGCTACCGCGCCTGTCTGTGGTCGCGCCTAGCGAGCCGCGTGTTTGCGGTGCTCGGGCGCTTTGAGGCGCAGGATGCCGACGAGCTGTACGATAGCGTTTACGACATCACCTGGGAGACCATCATCCGCCCCGGCGCCACCATCGCCATCACCGCCCGCGGCGTGACCGAGCAGCTGCGCAACACGCGCTTCTCGTCCCTGCGCGCCAAGGACGCGCTGTGCGACCGTCTGGCCGAGACCACGGGCCGTCGCGCCGATGTCGACGTTGCCGATCCCGACGTTCACCTGTTGCTTTCGCTGCGCCAGCGCCGCGCGAGCATCAGCCTGGATCTTTCGGGCGACCCGCTGTTCAAGCGCCTGCCGCCCGCGGCGACCCGTGCCGGCGAGGGCGCGCACGTGCTGCGCCCCGACTATGCCGCCCTGGTGCTGGCGCAGGTCGGCTGGACTGCACTGTGCGAGCGCGAGCTGACGGCCGATGATTACGAGAACGAAGCCCTGCCCACGCTGGTCGACGCCTCGTGCGCCGGCGGCGGCCTGCTGCTGGAGGCCGTGAACATTCTGACTGACCGCGCCCCGGGCGCCGCACGCGAGCGCTGGGGCTTTGAGGGCTGGCAGCTGCACGACGCCGCTCTGTGGGAGCAGCTGCTTGCCGAGGCGCGCGAGCGCGAGGCGGCAGCACGCGAGCGCCAGGCACGCATCGTGGCCGTGGATGTTGACCCCGCCGCCCGCAAGACCGCTGAGCGCATGGTCAAGTGCGCCGGCTACAAGCGCTTTGTCGATTTTTGCGCCGCCAAGTCCGCCACCGTGCTGGACCATGCGGGCGCCGTCGCCGGTGCCGCCGTGGTCGCAGATACGACCGAGACACCGCTTTCGCTCATGCATGACACCATGACGCTCATCGGTGAACTGCGCCGCGCGCCCGAGCTTGACGCGGCGCCGGTCGCCGCGCTCACCCGCGACGGATTGCTGGCCCGCGCGCTCCACGCCGAGCCCGAGCACTCGATTGCCGTCATGCCCAATAACGAGGAGGCGACCGTCGAAGTCTGGCCCTCGCTCGACCATGCCGCCGCAGCGTTTGAGGCTGCGGCCAGTGCGGATACCGAGGCCGAAATTGCGGGTGCCAACGAAGTCAACGACAACGCCGCCGGCACCCCCATGCCCGAGCCTGCCGCCACGCTCGACCTGGGCGACGGCAAGCCGCTGCCCGTGCTCATCCCGGAGTCCGAGCAGTTCGCCAACCGCCTGCGCAAGAATGCCCGTCTGCGCCGCAAGTGGGCCAAGCGCGAGGGCGTGAGCTGCTACCGCGTCTACGATGCCGACCTGCCCGATTACTCCGCCGCCATCGATCTGTACGAGGGCTGCCCGCAGACGCCGGGCCGCTGGCTCGTCATCGCCGAATACGCCGCGCCCAAGACCATCGACCCCGCGCTTGCCCAGGCCCGCATGCTCGACATCTTGGCCATCGCACCGCGCATCCTTGATGTTCCGGCCGAGCATGTGCACGCCAAGGCCCGCATGCGTTCGCGCGGCGGCTCGCAGTACGGCAAGCAGGGCGCCGGCAAGGGCGCATCGGGCGAGCGCGCCAATATCGCACGCCGTCGTCTGCCGCTCATCGAAGAGGGCGGCCTCACCTTTGCCGTCAACTTTGACGACTATCTGGATGTGGGCATCTTCCTGGATCACCGCGTCACCCGCAACCTAGTGCGCGAGCACGCCAAGCAGGCGCGCCGCTTCCTCAACCTGTTTGCCTACACCGGCACCGCTACCTGCTATGCGGCAGACGGCGGCGTCGAGGAAACCGTGACGGTCGATCTTTCCAACACCTACCTGGACTGGGCCGAGCGCAATATGCGTCAGAACGGCTTTGTGGGGCCGCAGCATCACTTTGTGCGCGACGACGTGCTCGCCTGGATTCGTGACCAGCGCCAGACGCGCAACCGCTGGGACCTGATCTTTGTCGACCCGCCCACGTTCTCGAACTCGTCCAAGATGGGCCGTCGCACCTGGGATGTTCAGCGCGACCATGTCGAGCTTTTGGCCGGCGTATCGCGCCTGCTCGCGCAGGGCGGCCATGCCATCTTTAGCTGCAACCTGCGCGGCTTCCGCCCCGAAACGCGCAAGCTCGCACGCGCGGGCGTGGTGCTGGAGGACATTACGGCACAGACCATCCCCGAGGACTTCGCGCGCAACCAGAAGGTGCACCATTGCTATATCGTGCGTCGCCTGCCCATCGAGGACGCCATGGCCGAGGTCGGCTTTAGCGCCGAGGAGATTGCCGAGCGAACCGAGGAGCTGCGCAACCCCGAGGCCCGCAAGCCCCGTGCGGCAGTACCCGCGCACGCGCAGGCCGGCAACGGCAAGTCGAACTTTGCCGGCAAACCCTCTCCTGCCGGCAAGCCCAAAAAGAAGAAGTTCTACGCCAGCAAGCCCAAGGGCAAATAGACGAAGTTGCGGTGGAATAGTTCCTAAAAAGCCTGGTAAAGGCCCAAACAGGAACTATTTCACCGCAACTCATATTGGGATGGTGGTTGGCGATCTAGCCTTGGGTGACCAATCGGTAGCCGATACCCACGTGCGTTTGGATATAGCGCGGATGCGCGGGGTCGGATTCGATCTTCTTGCGCAGCGTGCCCATAAAGACACGCAGGCTCGCCAGGTCGCTCTTGGTCGCCGTGCCCCAAATCTCGTGCAGGATAAACTGGTGCGTCAGTACCTTGTCGGCGTTATGCGCCAGCAGGCACAGGAGCTTATACTCGATCGGCGTCAGATGCAGTTCCTCGCCATCCATCGTGGCGATGCCGGCATCAAAATCGATATGCAGCTCACCGGTATCGAACGAGCCCTCGGAGGCAACGCCGCCCGTTTGCGCATACGAAAGGCGCCTGAGCGTCGTGCGAATGCGCGCGAGCAGCTCCTCGACCGAAAACGGCTTGGTCAGATAGTCGTCGGCACCGGCATCGAGCGCGCGGATTTTGTCCGCATCCTCGCTGCGCGCCGAGACCACGATAATCGGCATGCCCGACCATGCGCGCACCGACTCCACCACCTTGACGCCGTCCATATCGGGCAGGCCCAGATCGAGCAGCACAATGCTCGGCGTCTGCGACGAGGCGGCGGCGATAGCGGCATGGGCGGTCTCCACAGCCATATGGCGCAAGCCGTGCGCCTCGAGCGCGGCAACGATAAGATTGCGGACGGCGGGGTCGTCCTCAACGACCAAGATGAGCGGTTTTACGGCAGAGTTCGGCACAGCGCTACTCCTTATCAAACGAAACGTCGGCGGCAGGAAGCTCAATCGTAAAGACCGAGCCGTGCGGGTCCGCCGCGGCAACCTCTATGCTACCGCCATGCGCCAGCGCAATGGAGCGGCAGAGCGAAAGACCCAGGCCCACGCTGCGGTGACTGTCAGCCAGACCGTGGTTGGCGGTATAGAACGACTCGAAGATCCGCTCGCGGTCCTCGGGTGCGATGCCCGGGCCGTCATCGGCCACCGAGCACGCCACGCGTCCATCGTCGACGCTAATCGAAATCATGATATGCGAGCCTGCGGGCGTATAGGTGATGGCGTTGTTCACCAGATTGACCACCAGCTGCACCATCAGGCGCGCGTCGACGTTGACGAGCGCCGGCTCGTCGCACGCCACCACCTTAAGGTCGTGCTCGCGCACGGCCGGGTTCACGTGGCGCAGCGCCTCCTCGACGATATCGTCCATGAGCTCGAGTGTGGTCGACAGGCGCATACCGCCACCCTCGAGCTTGGTGATGGCGAGCAGGTTCTCGACGGTGGCGTTGAGCCATTGCGCATCCGAGCGAATGGAAAGGAGCAGGCCGCGGCGCGTCTGGGCATCGAGCACCGCGGTGCCGGTCGAGCCCTGATCGAGCAGGACATCGGCATTGCCCGAAATACTGGTGAGCGGCGTACGCAGATCGTGCGAAATGGAGCGCAGCAGGTTGGCGCGCAGCTGTTCGTTTTTGGCGAGCACCGCCGCCTCCTCGCGGGCCTCCATGGCGCGGGCGCGATCGAGTGCCAGCTCGCCTTCGCTCGCGATGGCATCGGCAAGTGTCCGCTCCTCGTGCGTCAGCACGTCGGGCTCGGCAACGATAGCCAGCACGCCCACCACCGAGGCGGGGTCGCCCGAGCGCGCGAAGCCGTCGCCTGTGCGAACCGTCAGGTAGATGCCATAAAACGCCGAGCCGCCAAACGTGGCGTCGAGCGGCGTTCCCACATAGGCGGATGCCGAGAGCCGCGGCGGCATCTGCGGCGCCAGTTCGTGCACCGGTGCGGCATCGCCCACGGCCGTGTATGTCGCACGCGGCAGCAGGTCATCGCCCTCGGCGTCGGCGCTGTACCACACGACCGGACAGCCCGAAAGACGCGCCAGCTGCGTTGCCATGGCGTGAACGATCTGCTGCTTGTTGGCGCACCGCTGCAGCATGCGGTTGGTCTCGAGCACCATATGCGTGCGGCGGTCGCTGGCGGCAGCCTGTGCCAAGGCGCGGCGCAGGGCCAACGCAATCGAGCTCGACACAAGCGAGACCACGAACATGATGAAGAACATGCCGGGATAGCCGCGGTCGATAAACGACAGCAAGTAGCGCGGGTCGACAAACAAGAAGTTGTAGAGCGCCACGGCGGCAGCCGAGCTCAGCAAGCAATACAGGCGACTGCAGGTAAAGAATGCGCACAGCTGAACGGCGAACACATAGACGATCATGATGCTCGGCGCGAAACCCGGATGGTCGAGCAGCGCGCCCACAATCGTCGCCGCGACCAGCAGCCCCACCGATACGCAGGCGTCATACAGAGGAGTGCGGCGCGTCAGCGTTGTGCGCCGCCACCAAAAGCTATCGGCAATATCGCCGTCCGTACGGACGTCCATCAGCGCCCCGCCCCTCTCTCAAAAACAAAAACCACCACAAAGGGACAGGCACCTTTGTGGTGGTTTCCCTTGTGGTGGTTCCAAGTGTATAGCCTTTGCAACCGGCGGTCGCTAGACAAACAGCACGTGCGCGAGCAGGGCACACACGCACACTGCTCCAAATACCAGTGCCACAATCGAGATCACGCGGTCGGCCATATCCATGTTGGCACGGTTCGTCAAAAACCGATCTTCGGCGGCGTCGGCGCGTGCCTCACGTACCATTTCGACCACCGCCTCACGGCCATCGAGCGCCTTTGTATCCATGTTTACCTCCCCGGCCTCATGCTTATCCATCAAAAACCAACTCCGTGTAGCCGCCGACGTCTACGGCCGCTCGTTGGGGGCCAGGCGCTGCATCTTGTTCACGGCCTTGAACTTGGTGAACAGCGGCACGTACTCAAAGCTCACGTTGGAGTTCTCCAGGCCGTACCAGCGTGCAGGCGTGCCGGCTGCGCGGCGGATGATGTACTTGAGCGTGATGGCCGTACGCTCGCTCGGCTCCACATCGCTTTCAGGCGCCAGAAGCTTACGAATCAGGACGAACTTGAACGTGCCGATGTTACCCGGATCCTTGTAGACCGAGTAGTCATGCGTCTGCGGCGGCAGCTCGCCGGTGGTAGCCAGGTCCTGAACAACCTGACGCAGGTAGGCATTGACGCGCTGGTTGATCTTGTAGCCCAGGTACAGATGCACACGAAACACGTAGTCGGTGCCGAACGTCTCGACCGAATAGGCAAAGGTATGCGGCTCGTCCATGGTCTCGACATTCACAAACCACCAGGCGCGGGCGCGCTTGGGATGCTTGTCCAAGATCGAATAGACGATATCGCGGTCGATGTAGTCGGTATGGGTGTCCTTGGTCAGGTACACGACGTTGTCGCTCATGCGCTCGTAACGGTCGTCGTCACGCAGGCGCTTGAGCTGCGGCAGGTAGCTGCGCAGCGGCAGCAGCGTAAACTGGCGCTGCTCGACCGCCGTGCCGTTGTACCAGCACACCATAATGCCCATGATGAGTGCAGCCATGAGGATGGTGAAGTAGCCGCCGTGGAAGAACTTGGTGAGCGAGCTCACGAAGAAAAAGCCCTCGAGCAAAAGGAAGAAGGCCGCGAAGATCCACGGAGCAACCTTGAGCTTGCGCTCCTCGTGCAGGTAGAAGAAGAGCAGCAGCGTGGTGCACATCATAGTCAGCGTAATGGCAAGGCCGTACGCGGCTTCCATATGCGCCGAGTTCTGGAACAGCAGCACCACGATGACGCAGCCGACAAGCATGACGTTGTTGACCATGGGGATGTAGAGCTGGCCCTTGGTCTCGGCAGGGTAGAAGACCTGCATGTGCGGCATGAGGTCCAGACGGCTGGCCTCGGACACCAGCGAGAATGCGCCGGTGATGAGCGCCTGCGAGGCAATGATGGCCGCAACGGTGGAAAGGCCTACGGCAAAGGGACGCAGGCCCGGGGCGAGCATCTGGTAGAACGGGTTGAGGTCGGCAATGCCCATGAGCTCGGGGTTGGCAGCGTTGTTCATAAGCCAAGCGCCCTGGCCCATATAGGAAAGCAGCAGGCAGCACTTAACGAACGGCCAGGTAGCGTAGATGTTGCCGCGGCCGACGTGGCCCATGTCGGAGTAGAGCGCCTCGGCACCGGTGGTGGCGAGGAAGCAACTGCCCAGAATCATGATGCCCGCGTGGTTGTTGGGGCTCAGCAAAAAGGCGATGCCGCGCACCGGGTTGAGGCACAGCAGCACGGCGGGGTGCTGGAAGACAAAGAACAGACCCGTGCCGCCCAGGAACAGGAACCACAGCGTCATGATGGGGCCAAAGGCGTGACCGATCTTGGCCGTACCGATGCGCTGTACCAAGAAGAGCACGATGATGATGGCGAGCGTAATGGCGACGACGCGGCCCTGGTCATCGCCCAGCACGGCATGGACCGCCGGGATGGTGCGCAGGCCCTCGATGGCCGTGGTAACGGTAACGGCCGGCGTCAGGATGCCGTCGGCGAGCAGCGCGGCGCCACCCAGCATGGCGGGGATGATAAGCCACTTGCCGCAGCGCTTGACCAGGCTGTACAGGGCAAAGATGCCGCCCTCACCATGGTTATCGGCGCGCAGCGAGATAAGCACATACTTGATGGTGGTCAGCAGCGTGACCGTCCACACGACAAGGGAGAGCGCGCCGAGCACGAACTCCTCCGTGACGCTTCCGATGCCGCCGTTGCCGGCAACGAGCGCCTTGGTTACATACATAGGACTGGTGCCGATATCGCCGTACACCACGCCCAGCGTGACGAGCATCGCCGAGATGCTCACAGGAATCGCAGCGTGCGAGGCTGCCTCCTTGGCCTTTTGTTCCATAAGCCGGTTTCCTCCCAACTTTAATGTTCGAAGGGATTATAGGTAATCGGCCCATGTTTTAATGCACTGTTTTCCCAGCTAGATAAAGATTTATACAGTCTTTAGGCTACCGCGGCGATATGGAATGTGGCAAAGGGACTGCCCCTTTGCCACATCTGTCATTTTCCGAGCCAGTTTTTGAACCACCACTCCATGGAGCGGCTCATCTCAGCCATAAAGGGACTCGTGTGTTTGCGGGTGTAGATATCCACCACGCGCTCGCCCACCTCGCGGGCATGCGGGCGAAACATCGCGTCCATCTCGGCCACCTGCGCGTCCATGGTCGCAGCATCGGCGCGGCAGTAGCGCTCCTCGTGCACCAGGTTCACCACGGGATGCGCAATGGCCGGACGCTCCTTACGGGGCGTGCCGATGATGAGCATCGACAGCGGCATGGTATAGGGCGGCAAGTCCAGCAGCTCGGCAACTTCCTCGGCATTCTCGACGATATCACCGATATAGCAGCTCCCCAAGCCCAGAGCCTCGGCGGCAACCACGGCGTTTTGCGCGGCGATCACGGCGTCCTGGGCCGCGATGGCAAAGTCGCCCAAACCCGGCGCGCGGCGGGGCGCCTTACCCGTGCGCTCGACAAACTCGGGCTCAAAGCAGCCCACGTGCTCAAACAGATCGATCCACTTGGCATAATCGACCACAAATATTAGTGCCCAGGGCGCCTTGGCGATCATGGGCTGGTGGTCGCACAGGTCGGCCAGACGGTCCAGCGTAGCCTGCTCGCGAATGCTCACGACGGAATACATCATCATGGCGCCCGCCGACGGAGCGCGACTCGCTGCGTGCAGAATCGCCGCACGCTGCTCGTCGGTCACCGCCACGGGGCGGCCGTCGTCATCGCGCGCAAAGGCACGCGTGGAGGAACGGTGCTCCAACGTGTCCAGCACCGCATTGCCCGTCGTCTCGACCGGATAGCCACACGTATCCACAGCCTTGGTGCAAACCTGCTCGTTCATCGCCTCATCCTCGCTAATTCTTTAAGAAGCCTTTACGTTTCCGTGTAATTCCCGTCCATTATCGCGCAGGTCGCCGCTACATTGCGCCACACCGCCACACGTGCGCGTTAATATGGCTGGTTGTTGTGCGCAGCCACCAATTGCAGTGCATATCTTGGTAACAATCGGGTAAACCCCCGCTTTCGTAGGTTTTAGTTTGTGAGGAGTCTCAGCATGTTCGCTGCCGCCATCTCGCTCGTCGGTCTTGCGGCGACCGTCTACCTTGTCTTGCGCGAGGCCAAGGCCATTCGCGCAAAGTCGGGCACCGTTGCCAAAAGCGCTCTTGGGTGGAGCGTCGCCTTCGGCCTGTTCCAGCTCTTTTTGACCATTTGGGGCGCTATTGGTCTCGTCGCCCAAAACGAGCCGCTCGCCTTTGTGATGCTCATCCTGACCAACGCCATCCTCACCGGCTGCGCTTGGGCCAGCATCGCCCGCGACCGCATCGCCCCGCGCGTCTTTGCGTTCGCCACGCCCGACGCCCCCGCCCCCACCGGCAAGCTTGCCCGCCTGCGCGGCGCCTTCGTGGGCAAACCGCTCGTCGCGGCCGTCTTGTGCCTGCTGCTCGCCGGCGTCTTTGCGCTGCTGGGCATGGAGGTCTCGTCCAACCACGACTTTACCTGGGTCTACCCCCTGTGCATCCTGCTCGAGTGGGCCATCATCACCACGCTCATGGTCGGTCTGTTCTTCCTGTTCCAGCGCCACGGCGCAGCTCCCGCGGTCCTGGCCTTTGCCCTCTTTGTCCTAGGCATTGCCGAGTTCTTCGTCATCACGTTTAAATCCATGCCCATCCAGCCGGGCGACCTTTCGGCCATCTCCACCGCCGCCGCGGTCGCCGGCAACGGCTACACCTTCTCGATCTCGCTGTTCTGCGTGCTGTCCATGGGCTTTACCGCCATCGCCATGCTGCTATGCGAGTACGCCGGCCTGGTGGCACCGCACCGTCAGAAGGGCGCCGCCAACGCCAAGCGCATGCTGCTCACCAACCTGCTCGTCGCCGTGCTGTGCCTGGGCGGCGTGACCGCGCATGTTACGCTCATCGACTACTACAACACTCTCGGCATCACCGTCTACACCTGGCGCCCGCTCGAGAGCTACTGGCGCGAGGGCTACCTGCCTGCCTTTATTAGTGCGGCGCAGTCCATCAAGCCGCCCAAACCCGCCGACTACTCCGTCGACGATGCCAAGGCCGCGCTCAAAAAGTACGCCAAGGCCTACGACAAGTCCGACGCGGCCAAGAGCAACGAGCGCGCCGCCGCAAAGGAGCAGTTCGATAGCGAGAAGCCCACGGTCATCGCCATCATGAACGAGACGTTCTCGGATCTGTCGATCTACCAGAACATGCGCGCCGGCTACGAGGGTCCGCAGTACTTTAAGAACCTGTCCGACTGCCTCAGCCGTGGCAAGCTCTATGTGAGCGCCTACGGCGGCGGTACCGCCAATACCGAGTTTGAGTTTATGACCGGCAACTCCATGGCCAACCTGGGCTCGGGCGTGTACCCCTACACCATCTACAACATGGAGACGACCGGGAACTTAGCCGAGCAGTTCAAGTCGCTCGGATATTCCACCACGGCCATGCATCCCAACCACGCGACCAACTGGAACCGTGAGAACGTCTACAAGGACTTTGGCTTTGACCAGTTCCTGTCCATCAACGATTTCCAGGGCGCCGATACCCTGCGCGGCATGGTGACCGACCAGGCTACCTACGACAAGATTCTTGAGCTGCTCGACCAGAACGCCGATCCGCAGTTTATCTTCGACGTGACCATGCAGAACCACTCGGGCTACGATACGGGCCTGCTGCCGGTCGACAAGCAGATGCACCTGAACATCGACACGACCGACCTGGACGCCAAGACCGTCGAGGACGGCACGCTATCCGATGTCGATGAGTACGTCTCGTGCATCGAGCAGTCCGACCAGGCGCTGCGCTACTTCCTAAACGCCCTGAGCAAGCTTGACCGCAAGGTGGTCGTGGTGTTCTGGGGCGACCACCAGCCGTTCTTCCCGTCCAAGTTCAACGACAAGTGGTTTACCGGCGAAGACGACGCCACGCACCAGGAGCGTCTGTGGCAGACCGACTACATCATCTGGGCCAACTACGACGTTGCCGGTTGCAACCAGACGAGTGAGGTCGACGACCTGTCCACTAACTATCTGTCCACCCAGCTGATGCAGCTGATCGGTGCCCCGCTTTCCGACTATCAGAAGGCGCACATGACGCTGCGCGAGTCGCTGCCTGCTATCAACTCCGTGGGCTACGAGGACGCCAGCCTGCGCTGGGCGCTCTCCTCCAACGTCACCGGTGACGACGCCGCCGCGGCAGCCGCCACCAAGGTGCGCGAGGATTACGCCAAGATGCAGTACTACGAGATGTTTCGCGACGGCAAGAACGTGTACACCGAGCACTTCCAGACCGAGGCCAACGAGACCGACCCCAACCTGGCACCGGGTACGACCAAGATCAAGTAACGACTAGCTGCGAGTTCATAACTGAAACGTCTGTCCGGGCGGAGGCATATAAGGTTCCCTGCTCGGACAGTCCTGCGCAAGACGGGGGCCACATTAAGTGGCCCCCTTTGCGTGCGGAACTCGCGATGAACCTTATATGCCTCCGCCCGGACAGACGCCTTGTTGTTGGAGCGCGGCTTGTCTTAGGGGTATCCGCTGAACATATATAAGTCGAAGGCCATGTCTTGTGACCTTTTTTGCATCCGGAAACCGTGTCCCAGAATTCACGTCCGGAGTGGGATGCAGTTTCCGCTTGGGACCCGATTGGGAAAGTGTGTCCCACTATTCAGCTGGATTCCGGGATGTATTTTCCGGTTGAGGCTCGTTGGGAAAGTGGGGACCTCGGACAAAATCTCGGACCCAATCTGGGTCCAGGAGGGAGTCCGATGTATACGAAAGAGGAGCGCGAGGGGATTCTCTGGGAGTTCCACCGGAGCGGCCTGTCCGCCCCCGCCGCCTGCAGGAGCCTGCCGCTTTTCCCGAACAAGGACAACCTGTATGCTTGGCTCAAGCTGGAGGAGGCAGGCGAGCTGACCGCCCGTGAGATGCCCGACCGGGCGGAGCGCATGCACTGCTCGCACCTGTCTCTTATACACATC
>CABSMK010000025.1 GCA_902478825.1 uncultured Collinsella sp. | reverse complement strand
CCAGAGCGAACAAATTGGCATGAAAAGAGGACGGCATAGACCTTCTGGTCATGCCGTCCTCTTTGAATGACAAGTTGTCGCTCTGGTGCCCGCGCAGCGTCGGCTGGTCCGCCGTTCGTTAGAACGGCAGAACCAAAGGCGTAACTACCTAACTACATCAAGTTGCAAACAGCTGCCGCGAAGGCCACGGGGTCCTCGGGCAAAATGCCCTCGACCAGCAGGGCCTGGTCATAGAGCAGGCCGGAGTACTGCTTGATCTTGTCGGCGTCGCCCGCCTTCTGAGCAGCGACGAGCTTGGCAAAGACCGGGTGCTTGGCGTTGAGCTCGAGCACGCGCTGACTCTTGGGCATGCCGTCGGGCGTGCCCTCGGGACCCTTCTGAAGCACCTTCTCCATCTCGAGCGAAAGCGGACCCTCGGTGGTGATGCACGCGGGAGCATCGGTCAGGCGCGCAGAGACGGCAACCTTCTCGACCTTATCGCCAAGCGCTTCCTTCATAGCGCTAAAGAGGTCCTCGTTCTCCTTGGTGGCGTCCTCGGCCTCTTTCTTCTCATCCTCAGTCGCCAGGTCAAGATCGCCGGTCGCGACGTTCTTGAGCTCCAGGTGACGATCCTCAACCTCGGGCTCGGCACCGTCGGCCACGGCCTTCTCGGCAGCCTCGCGGGCAGCGTCGTCCTCGTAGACCTTGGGCATATCGGCAGCCACGTACTCACGCATGGCCTGGAACGTGAACTCATCCACATCCTGCGTCAGCAGCAGCACGTCATAGCCGCGGTCGAGTACGCCCTTTACCACGGGCATCTTGGCCAAGCGCTCACGCGAGTCGCCGGCGGCGTAGTAGATGGCCTTCTGATCCTCGGGCATACCCTTGGCATACTCGGCCAGGGTAATCATCTTCTGCTCCTTGGCAGACCAGAACAGCAGCAAGTCGGCGAGTTCGTCGGCCTTCATGCCGTAGCTCGAGTAGATACCGTACTTAAGGCCGCGACCAAAGTTCTCAAAGAACTTCTCATAGGCCTCGCGGTCGTTGTCACGCATATCCTCAAGGTCGGCGGTGATCTTCTTCTCGACACGCTTGGCAATGGCCTTGAGCTGACGGTTCTGCTGCAGCGTCTCGCGCGAGATGTTGAGCGACACGTCGGCGGAATCCACGACGCCTCGGACAAAGTTGTAGTAGTCGGGCAGCAGGTCGTCGCACTTCTCCATAATCAGCACGTTGGAGCTGTAGAGCGCCAGACCCTTCTCGTAGTCCTTGCTGTACAAATCGAACGGCGCGCGGCCCGGCACAAACAGCAGGGCGTCATACTCGAGCGTGCCCTCGGCGTGGAAGCTAATGGTACGCGCAGGGTCGTCAAAGTCGTGGAACGTGGACTTGTAGAACTCGTTGTAATCCTTCTGCTCAACGTCGGAGCTGCGCTTTTTCCAGATCGGCGTCATGGAGTTGACGGTCTCGAGCTCCTGGTAGTCCTCGTACTCGGGCTTGTAATCGTCGCCAGCGTCCTCGGGCTTGGGTTTCTGGCGGCTCTTGCTCACCATCATCTGAATCGGGTAGCGCACATAGTTGCTGTACTGCTGAATCAGACTCTTGAGGCCCCACTCGGTCAGGAAGCGATCGTAAGTCTCAGCCTCGCCATCGGCGTCGAGTTTCTCGTTCTCGCGCAGCGTGAGGATAACGTCGGTACCATGCTCGGCGCGCTCACCGTCCTCGATGGTGTAGCCCTCAAGACCGTCGGATTCCCACACATGGGCGACTTCCTCGCCATAGGCGCGGCTCACGACCTTTACATGGCTGGCGACCATAAAGGCCGAATAGAAGCCCACGCCAAACTGGCCGATGAT
Source organism: uncultured Collinsella sp. (assembly GCA_902478825.1). Taxonomy (GTDB): domain Bacteria; phylum Actinomycetota; class Coriobacteriia; order Coriobacteriales; family Coriobacteriaceae; genus Collinsella. The sequence goes on along the minus strand of CABSMK010000025.1, from coordinate 13,196 downwards.
GTCGACATCCGAACCCTGCTGCTCGGCGTTCTCGGTCTTAAACTCCTCGGAGCCGGAATGGGCGATGGTGCCCAGGTTGCGCTCGAGCTCCTCGGCGGTCATGCCAATGCCGTTATCCGAGATGGTAATGGTGCGGGCGTCTTTATCAAAGGAAACGCGAATAGCCAGGTCGCCCTGGTCGAGCTTGACGCTCGGGTCCTGCAGGCTCTTAAAGTTGAGCTTGTCGACGGCGTCGCTCGCGTTAGAGATAAGCTCGCGCAGGAAGATTTCCTTATTGGTGTAGATGGAGTTGATCATGAGGTCGAGCAGTTTTTTGCTCTCGGTCTTAAATTGACGCATGTGCAGTCCTTTCGCGCTATCCCCGTCCGCAAAAACGGCTCGGTTGCCCGAGCCGCATCGCAGACCTGCTATGTTCAGACTTAGATTTTATAACCCATTAGCGCGCATATATACATACGGAATCGAAAAACTGTATGTCCAAACGCTCCGATGCGCCAATTGCCAAGGAGTGTCCCCGACTGCCGGCAGAAAAGGAGCGTCCCTATCTGCTATCTACGCGCTTGGCCATCCAGACATGGGGTTGGCCCTCGTCTTCGTAATCTACCGGGGCAATTTGCGCGTAGCCCGCCTTTGCATAGAGCGGCAGCACGTATTCCTGCGCATGCAGCTTAATAAGCTTAGCGCCGGCATCGCACGCAGCAGCTTCGCTGGCTTCGACAATCTTGCTTGCCAGACCGCGACGACGCATAGCCGGCAGCACGGCGACGCGCCCCATAATGTAGGTCTCCCCCGCCGCAACGTCTTCGTCCATGTCGCATGCCGGCAACACCGGGGCCTCTGCGTCAGCCACGCGCTCAAGCTCTTCGGGAAACACGCGCGAGCAACCGGCAAGCTCGCCGTCTACATAGAGCGTCACATGAATGCAGTTCGGATCCTCGTCGATAGCGTCGAACTCATTCTCGTAGCCCTGCTCGTCCATAAAAACGACGCGGCGCACCAACGCCGCGTCATCAAAGCATCCCGTCTTAAGTTTGATATCCATGGCTGCCCTTTCATTCAATGCGAACGTTAGGGACAGATTTTAGCGAAAATGAGCTCCGCGCACGCTAAACTTCGCGCGAGCCTTCGCCAGGCAATCGTAATGACCCACGTTATGGGCATCGCTCGCGATGAAGCTGTACAGGTTCTGATCGAACAGACGCTGTGCCGGCTTTTTTTCGCGACCAAAGCGACCGCCGGCAATAAAGTCCGCCGAAGCCTGCAGCTTGCAGCCCATATCGACCAGGCGCTCCGCCACGCTTACATCCTTTTGAACCGCACGATAGCGCTCAGGATGAGCGATGATCACCTGGTAGCCACGGCACTGCAAATCGTAAATCGTGTTCTCGTACTCTCTAAACGCATACGCATCGGCATGCGTCGAAAGCTCGAGCAGAAACTCGTTGGTCCCATCGAAATGCAAGTGCTCCGCGGCATCGATACCAAGCTCAACGAGCTTTCGATGGTTGACCTCGAAGCCCATCTGGAGCGGAAAACCGTCAGCGTTATCACGCAGCAGTTCAAAGGCATCCCACATCTTGTCGTAATCAAAATAGGGATCACGGCAGTGAGGAGTGCAAACGATTCTGGTTACACCGGCCCGCTTGGCAGCCTCGAGCATCGCCAAGCTCTCATCGAGATCGGCGGCGCCGTCGTCTACACCCGGCAAGATATGGCAATGAATGTCACGCATAGGTCAGCCTTAATCAACTAAACGTTTGCTCGGTTGGTGAAGATGCCCTTTTTGGAAGTCCCCTGATCGTCGGAGCCCTTCTTCACCTTCTTACCGTCCTTGGTGTAGTAGGAGTAGTAGTACTCGCTGGTCTCGGTCTCGCAGTAGTTCATAACGGTACCGATGAGCTTGACCTTCTCGGACTTCTTAAGCTGACCGATGGCGTTGAGCGCCTCCTCGCGCTTGGTGAAATCCTCACGCACGACAAAAAGCGCACCGTCGGTCAGACTTGCGATCTCGGCAGCATCGATGAAGGTGCCGACCGGGGGAGCATCAAAGATGACGTACTGGAACTTGGCGGACAGTGCCTTTACCAGCTTGGCAAAGCGGTGAGAGACGATGATGTCGGCAGGATTGGGAATATGCGGCTCGGCATCGAGGAAGTAGAAGTTCTTCTGACCCGTCTCGACAATCGCCTGGTCAATAGAAACCTGCTCGGAAAGGACTGCATAGAGTCCGCCGCGGGAGCGGACGCCGAGCATATCGGCAAGGGACCTGCGACGCATATCAGCCTCGACCAGCAGGACGCTCTTGCCGCTGGTGGCGATAGCCTGGGCAAGGTTGATGGAAACCGTAGACTTGCCCTCGTTGGGAATCGAGGACGTAACGGTGATGGTGCGAATGGGGTCGTCCACGCTCGCAAAGCGGATGTTGGCCAGAAGGGTCTTGGCGGCATTCTGTACAACGAGCTTATCGGTGTTCTTTGCCTTAGCCATGCCTATTTACCACCTTTCATAGCCGGAATTCGGCCAACAACGGGAATGCCCAGGAGCTCTTCTGCCTCTTCGGCACCGCGGATGCGGGTGTTGAGCATGTCTGCCAAAACGACATAGGCAACTGCGATAAAGATGCCCGCGAGGAACGCGACAGCAACGTACAGCATACGCTTGGGGCCGCTGGGGGCTTCGGGGGTCTTAGCCTCGTCGATAACGTTGATGCTCTGGGCAGCGCCGACGTTCTGAGCGACCGTACTCACCGAGCTAGCTATGGCCTTTGCGACCTTAGCCGTCTCCTTGGCATCGGTGCCGGTAACCGAAAGCGTAATGACACGCGTGGTGGTCTCGGAGGAAACAGACACCTTGTAGTCATCCAGATCGGTGAGGCCCAGTTCATTGGCTGCGCCGCTCTTAACGCTATCGCTATCCAGCAGCGTGGCGATATCGTTGGAAAGCATCTGACTCGCCGAGAGATCGTTGTAGCTCATCTGACCGCTATCGTCGGTCTTGGCGAGAATGTACATGCTCGTCGTCGCGGTATAGGTGTTGTCCATCGCAACGAAGGACACGATGCCCATGGCGATCGCGCAGACCACCGGAAGGGTGATGACCAGCTGAAGGTGCTTCTTCAGCAGCTGGAACAGTTCGAGAAGGGTCATGCAGCTTGCCTTTCATTTCCCCAGTTCGGATTGACAAAACTGTCCGTATGTTATCGCATCTTTTTACCGAGACCAAACTCTATACATAAGAAACAGGCTCTCCTGTAAAAATGTCGGAAGCAATCGTAAAATTGCACAACAACGCCGCACCCGAAAGTCAAATGCGGCGTCTACATCAATATCTATGTTGTATCGCTATGCGAATGGCTCGTCCTGCTGTATGGGAAACGTCACCGTAATGGTGGTTCCCACGCCCAACTCGCTCGACAGATCGAGCGTGGCGTGATGATACAGGGCCGCATGCTTGACAATGGCAAGCCCCAGACCGGTTCCGCCGCGTGCCTTGGACCTACTCTTGTCCACGCGATAGAACCGCTCAAATACCTTGCCCTGTTCTTCAGGCGCGATACCGATTCCCGTGTCGGCGACCGCAAGGAACGGATGGCCTTCGTCGTTGGTGCCGCACTGCAGCGTAACCGTACCGCCGGGTCGATTGTAGCGGATGGCGTTGCTTGCCAGATTATAGATGAGCTCGTCAATCAAGCGCGACACGCCCTCGATGACCACAGGCTTGGTCTCATGACTTATCGTCACATTCGCCTGACGGGCGACCTGTTCAAGACGCTGCTCGACCGCGTAGATGGCACGCGAGAGCTCAATAGGCTCCGTGGACCCAATGGGCACCGCCTCGCCCTCAGCTGCACGCTCGGCCTCGTCCAAGTTAGACAGCGTAAGGATATCGTTGACAAGCGCTGCCAAGCGGCCCGCCTCACGATAGATGCGACCGCCAAAGTTGCGCAGGTCGCCCTCGCCCTCGACCATGCCGTTTGCGATGAGCTCGGCATAGCCCGAAATCGCCGTAAGCGGCGTCTTGAGCTCATGGGTGATATTCGCCGTGAACTCGCGGCGCATACGGTCGTTGTCCGCTAGCACCGCCATTTGGCGCTTGAGTTCCTGGCGCTGCGACTCGATACGCTCAAGCATGGGGACCATCTCGGCATAGGCGTGCTCATAGCTACGGCGTGGGTGGTCCAAATCCACCTCTTGCAACGGCGCGATGATGGCACGGGACTCGCGGCGCGCCATAAAAAACGAGAGTACCGCACCCGCTGCTGCGATAAGCAGCATCGGCGCCACCATCGACAGCAAAATCGCCGCAACGCCAGGCTGGGCCTGCGCCAAGCGGACAACCTGGCCGTTATCAAGGGCGACGGCGCGATACAGCATAATCTCGTCGAGCGTAGAGCTTGCGCGCTCCGCGGAACCCAAACCACTCTCAAAGGCCTCGATGACCTCGGGGCGATCGCCATGGTTGGGCAGTGTGGAAGGCGACGCCTCGTTGTCGTAGGCAACCGATCCATCCTTGTTAATCAGCGTGATGCGCAAGTCCTCGCGATCGAGACTACGCAAGAACGGGATGGGCTCCTGCTGTTCGTCGAGAGCGGCAGCAATGAGCTCGGTTTCCTGCGCCAGATTGGCACTCGTGGCATCCGCCAAGGTGTTTTGCACAAAGAACGCACCCAGCACCGTAAACGCCACGATAACCGCCATGGCGCAGACAAAGATCGTCACAAAAACGCGGTGCGACAGCGTATGTTTTCCCTGGGGGGCGAAGACCACGGGTTACTCCTCCGATGCGGTGGCCGCGGTGTCGTCGCCTTTGGCACCATCGCCGGCAGAAGGCTCGGCCAAGCGGTAGCCCACGCCGCGCACGGTCTCGATGGCGCTGGCATGCTCGCCCAGTTTTTGGCGAAGCGTCTGCACGTGCACGTCAACGGTGCGCGAACCGCCGTCGAAGTCCCAGCCCCACACGCTCTGCAGCAACGACTCGCGGGTAAAAACCACGCCGGGCTTGCGCATGAGGTACTCGAGCAGGTCGAACTCGCGCAGGGTGAGCTTAAGCGGCTCGCCGGCAACGGTCACCTCGCGATGGCTGGGCGAGAGCACGATGTCGCCCACGCTGAGCACATCGCTCGCCTGCTTGACCATGCCGCCGCGACGCAGCAGTGCGCGGCAGCGGCTCGCAAGCTCCATGAGCGAAAACGGCTTAGTCAGGTAATCGTCGGCACCGCCATCGAGCGCCATCACCTTGTCGAGCTCGGTATCCTTGGCGGTAAGCATCATGATGGGCACCGTCGCCGTCAGGCGATCGGCACGCAGTCGACGCATAATCGCCAAGCCATCGGTATCGGGCAGCATGATGTCGAGCAGGACGGCATCGGGTACCCGTCGCGCCACGGCAGCCTTAAACTCACCGTCGCACGAAAAGCCTTCGGCCTCAATCCCCTGCTTGCGCAGCGCATAGACCGTCAAATCCCTGATGTTGTCATCGTCCTCGACGTAATAGATCATGTTGAACCCCTTTGCGGCCGGCATGACCGCATCTTAACCCTAAAGGTACCTTTACTAGATGGTATCAGCCAAAACGCCCCGTCAAATAATCCGCCGTGCGCGGATCGGTCGGATTCTTGAAGAGTTGCGCGGTGGGCGCGTGCTCCACCAGCTCACCCAGCAAAAAGAATGCGACCGAATCGGAGATACGCGCCGCCTGCTGCATATTGTGCGTAACGACCACGAGCGTGCAGGTCTCTTTGAGCTCACAGGCCAGCTGCTCCACCACCAGCGTCGACACAGGGTCGAGTGCCGAGGTCGGCTCGTCCATCAGCAGAATGTCGGGCTGCACGGCCAGCGCGCGGGCGATGCACAGACGCTGCTGCTGGCCGCCCGAAAGACCCAGACCCGACTCTTTGAGCTTGTCCTTGACCTCATCCCATAGCGCAGCGCGACGAAGGGAGTCCTCGACCAGCTCGTCGAGCACGACGCGGTCGCGCACACCCATACCGCGCGGCCCATAGGCGACGTTGTCGTAGATGCTCATGGGAAACGGGTTGGGGCGCTGGAACACCATGCCCACGCGCTGGCGCAAACGGCAGATGTCGTAATCGCCCAGGATATCTTGACCATCGAGCGCAATCTTGCCCTCGATACGGCAATCCTTGATGCCGTCGTTCATGCGGTTAAAGCAGCGCAGCAACGTGGACTTTCCGCAGCCCGAAGGCCCGATAAATGAGGTGATCTGCTTGTCGCGGATCTTGATATTCACGTCCTTGAGCGCATGATGGTCGCCATAGAACAGGTCGAGGCCCTCGACGTCGATGCGCGTCGGCGAGGCGGCAAGATCCTCTGCCGTGGGGCGAGTCGCATCCCCAACCTCGCGCTCGTGCGCGGCCTCGGCCTGCGCTTCCATGAGTTCTTCAAGCTCCGTGGGCTCCACAGCCGCAGCAGCCGTCATACCGCATACCTCCACATCGATATCAATTCAGCAGTATCGATAGTAGAAATCGCGGCTCATATGCACGTGAGCGCATTGTCAAGTGTTTGTAAGGGCACGCTGGCTATGCGGCGGGCAGCTCGATGGTGAATATCGTGTGTTCGGGCGTCGATTCACATGCAACGGTACCGCCGTGTGCCGCGATGATCTCCTTGGCAATAGCAAGGCCCAGACCAGCGCCGCCGCGATTGGTCGCACGCGCCGCATCCAGGCGATAGAACTTCTCAAAGATCACCTTGAGCTTAGCCGCAGGGATAGGATCGCCCTGATTGATAAAGCGCACGCGCACGCCGCCATCGTCTTGGCGCCCGGCCTCAATCGTGATAGTCGAGCCCTCATAGCTATAGGCGACGGCGTTTTTCATGATGTTGTTGAACACGCGAGCCATCTTGTCGCCATCCACGAGCACCGTCAGGTCCTCGCGAATATCAACTTGGGCTTCCTTATGCTGCTCGTTGAGGATGGGATAGAACTCGTCAGCCACCTGAGCCAGCAGCAACCCCAGGTCAACATAGCCGCGCGTGAGCACGATATCGTGGAAGTCAAAGCGCGTGATATCGAAGAACTCTTCGATGAGCGCATCAAGCCGGTGCGCCTTGTCGAGAGCCACGCCCGTAAAGCGCGCACGTTGCTCAACCGGCAGCTCAGGAGCCTCTTGCAGCAGCGAAAGATAGCCCACCACGCTGGCAAGCGGGGTGCGTAGGTCATGTGCCAAGTACGTGACCAGATCGTCCTTGCGATGCGACTCGTCACGCAGAGCTTGCTGCACCTTGCGCTCACGGTCACGCACGCGGTTAAGGGCGCCCTCGACCTCCAAGAAGTCGCCGTCGATGTTGTCCCAGGTGTCGGGGTGATCGATCAGGCGATCTTGAATACGAGCGGCCAGCACACAATCGGCATGCTGCTCGCCCTGTTCGTAGCCCTGGTAGTACAGGGCACGGCCGCACAAGAACAGCACGCACGCGGCAAGCGCCAGCACAAAGCCAAGCATGTTGAATACAAAGCCGGCATCGAACAGCACCGGCCCTTCGATGCCGCCGAGCGCCATGGCGCCAATCGCCAACGTCATGGCCCACGCGGCGCCGCCAATCACCACGCAGCGGCGCACGATCTCAAATCGATCGATCAGCAAAAAGCCAACAAGCAGCACCGCCAAGATTCCGACGATGTTGTCGATGCCAATCAGCAGCAGGCTCAGCAAAAAGAGCAGCACCGTTGCAAGCGCACGGTTGTCGACGACCGACCTCACGTAATCAAAGAGCCGATCGGGTACCTCGAATGCCTGCCTATCGTCTTTTGTCATATCAAGATCCTCACAAGCGAAAAGCGTTATTCGATGATGTAGCCGACGCCCCAGACGTTTTTGATAAAGCGTGGCTTTTGTGCGTCGTCGCCGATCTTTTCGCGCAAGTGGCGAATATGCACCATCACCGTATTGTTGGAGCCGGGCATAAAATCCTCGCTCCACACCGCGCGGAACAGGTCCTCCACGGCCACCACGCTGCCGCGATGCTCGACCAGATACAGCAAGATTGAATACTCGGTGGGTGTGAGGCGTACCGGTGAACCGTCCACTGTCACGGAACGAGCATCGCGGTTGATCTCCAAGCCGTCGAGCTGAATGGTCGGCGACTCGGCCGCCTGTGCACGGCTACCGTAGCTGGTGTAGCGGCGAAGCTGAGCGTGCACGCGCGCGATGAGCTCCAGCGGACGGAACGGCTTAACCACGTAATCGTCCGCGCCAAGCGAAAGGCCCCCGATCTTGTCTTGCTGGGCATCGCGCGCCGTCAGCATGATCACGGGATAGGTATGGCTGGAACGGATCGTACGCAGCAGCTCAAACCCATCGATATCGGGCAGCATGACATCAAGCAGCGCCAGATCGAACTCCTGCTCCAAAATCGCCTTGGCAGCATCGGCCCCGCTATAGGCAATCTGGACATCAAAGCCCTCTTTTGTAAGGTAGATGCCAACCAAGTCGGCGATGGCCTTCTCGTCATCAACTACCAAAATGCGCTCGTTCATGCGTGCTCCTCTCGCGCTCCATTATGCCTGAGGCGACGCACGCCACACACAACAAGCGTGGGTGATTAAGTCGGCCTTAAGCACCCTTGTGCCCGTTCGGGTGCGGATGTGGGCCAAGCGCGCACGCGATGATCGCCGACGCCGGCAAACGATATACTCTAGTTTCAGAAGAGACCATCCCGTCGAAAGCGAAATCTGTGAAGTCCCTCACCTCTTTTGCAAAGCGCTCAGCCCAGCTTGCCGCCGGCTTTGTCTGCGCTATCGCCCTTGCCGCCGGCGTGCCCACCGTCGCCGGCGCCCAAGTGCTCACGACCGACAATGTTTGCGGCAAAACCGCCGATGTGCGCGGTATCACGGCCGAAAACCTGCCCGATATCGATGCGACCAATGCCCTCGTCATGGGCAAAGACGGCACCGTCTACTATGCCCGCGGCGCCGATGAGCAGGTCAAGATTGCCTCGATCACCAAGGTCATGACCGCAATCCTAACCGTCGAGAATTGCAAGATGGACGAGAAGGTCACGGTGAGCAACGCCGCAGCCACCGTGGGTAATTCGACCGCCGGCTTGCTCGAAGGCGACGAGCTTACCGTGGAGCAGGCACTACGCGGTCTGATGATTCCCTCGGGCAACGACGCCGCCATCGTGCTCGCCGAATATGTGGGCAAGAAGATCGACCCCAAGACCAAAGACGCCGAGGCCACATTTGTGAAGGCCATGAACGAGCGCGCTAAGAAGCTCGGCTGCACCGGTACGCTTTTTGAAAACCCGCATGGTCTGGACTTTGATGAGTGGGCTGGCAATATGCACTCAACCGCACACGACGTAGCGCTGATGATGCAGGAGGCCATGAAAAACGACACGATCCGCGAGGTCGTAGCGAGCGAGGATTCCTGGATCGAGGTCACGGGCGCCGACGGCACCGACCATTCGCATTCCATGGACACGCATAACTATTTGCTGGGCCAAGATGGCAACATCGGCGGCAAGACCGGCACCACCGACGACGCGGGCTATTGCTTTACGAGCGCCTACAACCGCGACGGCGACGAGATCTACACCGTTATTTTGAACTCCACCACCACCGATCAGCGCTTTACCGATACCGCCACCCTTGCCAACTGGTACTACGGCCACAAGGTGACGGTCGCAATCGCCAACACGCAGGAAAAGACCGCCAACGGCAACCCGCTTATGGCGCGCATTGGCCAAACCGACTGGACGGATAAGACAATCGACGCCACACTCGCCGATCCTACGGCGCAAGCGACCGTGTTTTCCCTTGCCGGCGAGGTGACCGAAAAGGTTAGCTACGACGATCTTTCGGGCACGGTGCATGTGGGCGACAAGGTGGGCAGTGTTACTCTCAAGCAGGACGGCACCAAAATCGCCGTTATGGACCTGGTTGCCGACGAGGAAGGTGCAGGGCCGAATCCCATTGAGTGGCTCCTTGTGAAGCTCGACCGCCTGGGCCGCCGCATCGACAACCGCCCACTCACGGCAGAAAGCGAGACCGTCGCCAAGGCGCCCGAGATGTAGGGCCGGAGCGATATCACATCGAACCAAATGAGGCGTCCAACGGGGCGCCTCATTTTTTGAGGGTTCGAATCCCCAGCTAACGTGGTTCAACTAAAAAAGGGCCCCCGATGGGACCCTTCTTTAAAGTTAAACTGGCGGAGAGCTGGGGATGTCCGGGCATGCTACGCATGCCCTCCGGCTTCAAAGCCTGGCGGCTTTTCGCCCACGGGCTACAAACGCCTTTCGCGTTTGCTTAACGCCCGCGCCCTCTCGGGTTCGAATCCCCAGCGCCCTTTCTCGATAATAAAAAAGGGCCCCCAATGGGACCCTTCTTTAAAGTTAAACTGGCGGAGAGCTGGGGATTCGAACCCCAGATGCCCTTTTGGGGCATACTCGCTTAGCAGGCGAGCACCTTCGGCCTCTCGGTCAGCTCTCCGTAACAGCCGTTCTATAGTAACCAAACAGCCGAAGTTGAGCAAGAGGGAATTTTCTAATTGCCTAGCGGCCTTTCCTCCTTGCAGTTTTCGCCCCTACCCCAGCGAGCGGTTGAGGGAGCCGAGCTCGTCGTTGCCCATGGTGCGCCACATTTGGAAGATGCAACCGCGTGCCAGGAAAAAGAAGCCGTTGTCGACCAGTTGCACAGCGGCATCTGCCAGCTGATTCGTCACGGCGGACACTGGCGGCAACTCAAGTCCAGCCTTGCGGATAGTCTCGACCGCTTCCTCGAACGTCGGAGGCTCGCTAACGCCCATCTCGTTCATAAGGCCCTGCATTTCTTCCAGCGCGCTACTGCCCGACTCCTCGCCGCGCGGCACGAGACGGTAACAAGCCAGCGCCAGGTCGAGCTGATCGCAATTCCAATAGGCAAACGCCAAGCGATAGAACAGGTAGCCGATTGCAGAACGATCGCTGGCAATACGTAGGCCGTGGCGCGCCACCTCGATAATCTCGTCAAAGCGCTCCAGACGCGCAAGCACGTTGATGAGCGCAAAGTGCGATTGCATGGACGAGCGCGCCAGATCGTAAAGATGGCGCACCTCGGGCAGCGCTCGTTCAAAGTCCTCTTGCTCGGCGTAAAAGCTGCAGATCTCGTGCTGGGCAAAGTACAGCGCATCGGGCGCACGAAGGATTCGCACAGAGCGGTCTTCTTCCAACACCGGTAGCACCATGCGCACCAGCTGGTTATCGCAAAACTGCGTTTGAACCGGACCTGTCGCCAAAAGCTCGGCGACGGCGCACTTAGCCTCCAACTCCTCGACAAGACGGGAAAAGCCTTCAAAAGCACCTGTACGGTCGACTTTTGCCTGCTCGCGCAATTCAACAACACGGGCCACGTATGGGTCATCGTCCTCTTCCATGACCTCCAACTCGTCAGCCTTATCGGCGAGCAGCAGATCGCGCAGCGCCGGCGGCAGTGTGCGATGGTCATCACGCGGACGAGCATGAACCTCCGCAGGCTCAATCGTCTCCGGAGCGGTTGACTCATACGCCTCAAGCACACGCTTGCACGGCATATCGTCCATGTCCATGCTCTCAAGATCCTTGGCGACAGGCACGCAATCGGCCAGATAGGCCGCGCGCCCAAAGAAATACGTTGCGACAACGCGCTCGCCCTGCTCACTGTCGGGAGCAGCAATCTGCACATAGCAGCGCGTGATGCAGGTGCCCGCGGCAAAACACGCTGCCGCAAGCGTGAGTGCCACGCGCGCATCGTGCTCCGCGGCCCAGATCGCACGCGTGTCCTCTTCCAGCTCGCGCCAGGCGTCATCTTGAGCGTCGTATTCACGTTGCGGCATGGCATTCACGACAGAGTGCCCAAACCGAACGAGCATAATCCCCTCGGCAACGTTTGCCCGATAGGTATAGTCGAGCCGCGTGACCACGTTGAGCGCCTCGACAATACGCGCGAAGCGGGTACGCACATCCCACTCACCGCCCGGCTGGCAAGCCACCGTACCCGGTTTGCCCCACGGGTTATCGCTCGAGGCCGTATCGAGCAGTCGGGGAACATCGTTGGTCGTCTTGGCGATATGCCACGCATCAAAGAGCGCGCAGCCCTCAAGGCTCGGCGAGGATGCCACAGGGGCCAATCCGGCCCCGATGCGCTCGAGGATGCCGGAGAGGCGGTTGAGACGGCACTCGATGGCAAGCAGCATGTCAATCTCGCCCTGGTCCAGCAGGCTACGATCAAAATTGAGATAGAACAGCTTCGACCGGTCGATGCGCGCTAGGCTCATTTCGGACTTGGCGGCAATGGTGCGCAGACGGGGCAAGTCGACCTCGCTCATAAGGGCGGCGGCATAACGCTCGATACCGCTCGGATTCTCGGCATGGTCAACGCGGTAGAGCAACGTCTCGATAGCGTCAGGTAGCGGTGCCGTGTTAAAGCCCAAAAACACCTCGACCGGCTCGGGCAACTTTACGAGCTTGATCTTGTCGACAACGTTTTGCATGTCCGCATCGAGACCGTCGGCGTCCGCCGTGTTCGCAACAGCGCTTTCGGAGTTGGCAAATATCACGTAGCGCAGGAACATCGATGCCATGAACTCGCCGTAAGGAAGGGAGCGGGCCGAATTCCATGTATCGTGATCGGACTGCTCGCGCATGGGGCCTTCGGGAGAGCCGACGGTTCGCGCGCACGTACGCATTGCACCGCTGGCTTCCCTTACCATAATCTCACCAATACTGGAATCCGACTCGTCAAGGACCAGTTCCATGTCGGGATCGTTGGGCAGCGGAGCCTCGCTAACGGGGCGGTCCACCTTGTACACCTCACCCGAAACGCTTACGTAGCCCAAAAGCGACACATGACTTTTGCCAACGAATTCGACGACATAACAAGATTCATGCTGGTCCTCGCCAAAGAGTTTCCAGACCACGCCATATGAGCGTCCCGCAGGCTGCTCGGGCATCGCCGGAAAGCGCTTCTTGGGATCGAGAAACCTGAGCTTGTATGTCGGACGCTCTGCCACGAAGTATCACCCTGATCGGTCGTTGAGAGAAGAAGTGGTCGCGGATGGGCCGCGACACCTACTCGGAATCTTACACGAGTCGACAGGAAATCGTCCGCTTCACGCCCGCGCCTCGACCGAGGTTCGAATCCGTGCGGTGCCGGCGTAAAAGAAAAGCCCCCGTTGCCGGAGGCTTCAAGTTCAATTGGTGCGGCGTATAGGATTC
>CABSMK010000024.1 GCA_902478825.1 uncultured Collinsella sp. | reverse complement strand
TTCGTCGGCAGCGTCAGATGTGTATAAGAGACAGCTTTATGGGCGGCGACGATCGCCGTATGGCGCCCCATGCAGAGCTCATGATTCACGACCCGCTGATCCCCCAGGGGGCAGGCGGCTCGGCACTTGCGTTGCAGGAAACCAGCCGGCGTCTCATGCAGACCCGCAAGACCCTCACGCAAATCCTCTCGGACCGCAGCGGCCTCACGCCCAAGCGCATCCAGTCCCTCACTGCAAAAGACACCTACCTTTCGGCCGAGCGCGCCGTCGAGCTCGGCTTTGCCCACGAAATCCTCTCGACCACCAAGGAGGTCGCCCATGTCTAACCTCGCCAGCCGCCTCGCCGCATCTGAGTCCGCATCGTCCACCATCCTCGCCAAGGATCGAACGCTTTCCTGCGACACCCGCCAAACGGGACTCAACAACAACGCACTTGTGATCGGCCCCTCGGGAGCCGGCAAGACCCGAAACGTCCTCAAGCCCAACCTGCTGCAAATGAACGCAAGTTACATCGTGCTCGACACCAAAGGCACGCTCTGTCGCGAAGTGGGACCCGTGCTGGCAGCCCACGGTTACCGCGTGCAATGTCTCAACTTCGCCGACCTCAACACCGTCCCGGCCCTTGCGCCCGGCATCGAGCGCTGCGGCTACAACCCCCTGAGGCACATTCGCTGCAAGGCGGACGGCAGGCCCAACCAGCAGGACATCCTCTCGGTGGCAAAGGCCATCTGCCCCATCGAGGACAACAACCAGCCTTTTTGGGATCATGCGGCGGCAAACCTGCTGTCGTGTCTTATCGCCTACGTCACCGAACAGCTGCCCGCCGACGAGCAGACGATCAGCTCGGTCATCAAGCTGATCGAGCACCTGCAGAACGGTGCCACGGGTCGATTGTTTGACGACCTGATCACGACCGACCCCCAAAGCTATGCCCTCTCGCTATGGCGGCGCTACGCCATTACGCAAAATGCCGAGCGCATGCACGCGAGCATCGTCGGCATCCTTGCCGAAAAGGTCATGTGTCTGGGATTCGACGGTGCGGCACAGCTCTATCGTGAGTGCCATCAGGTGGACTTCGCTTCCATGGGACACACCCCCTGCGCCCTGTTTGTAACCGTAAGCGATATTGACCGCAATCTCGATCCGCTGACCGGCCTCTTTATTACGCAAGCGTTTATGGGCCTCATTCGTGAGGCCGATAGGCAGCCCGACGGCAGCCTGCCCGTGCCCGTGCGCTTTATGCTCGATGACTTCGCAAATCTGCAGATCCCCCAGATCGACAACGTGCTCTCGATTATCCGAAGCCGCAACATCTGGGCAACGCTGCTGCTGCAGTCGACCAACCAGCTCGATGCGCTCTATGGCGAGGCACGCGCACGCTCCATCATGGGCAACTGCGACACGCATCTGGTGCTGGCGTTCCAGGATCCCGAGAGTGCCCGGGTGTTTTCCGACCGCGCCGACGCGCTGCCCAGCACGCTCATGGCGACGCCGATCGATCGCTCGTGGCTCTTTGTACGCGGTCGCACTCCCGAACAGGTCGAGCGCTTTAGGCTCGAAGACCATCCGCTCTACGGGGAGCTGCCCGAGGCGCAGCGAGGCCATGCGGAGGCCGAGATCTAGGCGCAGGGTTCTCGCAGCGCGCGGCGCCCCGGCGATGTTCCACAAAAGCCGTGCGTCCCGGGACCACGGCAAAGCAAAGGGGCCCGCATCCGATAGGATACGGGCCCCTTTCGTCATAAGCCAAGTCAGCCGAAAAACTACTTGCGGTGAGCGCGGTAGAACTCGATGAGCGCCTGGGTCGAAGCGTCCTGCTCGGCCTTGGCGGCGTCGTCGTGGAAGGCCGGGGTAATCTGCTTGGCAAGCTGTTTGCCCAGCTCGACGCCCCACTGGTCGTAGGAGTCGATGCCCCAGACCGTGCCCTCGACAAACGTGATGTGCTCGTACAGGGCGATGAGCTCGCCGAGCGCGAACGGGGTCAACGTGTCGCCGAAGATCGAGGTCGTCGGACGGTTGCCCTCAAAGCAGCGGGCCGGGACGATCTGCTCGGGCGTGCCCTCGGCGCGCACCTCATCGGCCGTCTTACCAAAGGCGAGTGCCTTGGTCTGGGCCAGGAAGTTGCCCAGGAACAGCTCGTGGACATCCTGGCCGCTGTCGGTTGCGGGGTTGGCAGTGTTGGCGAAAGCGATAAAGTCGGCCGGGACCACCACGGTGCCCTGGTGCAGCAGCTGGTAGAAGGCGTGCTGACCGTTGGTGCCGGGCTCGCCCCAGAAGATCTCACCGGTGTCGGAGGTCACGGCGCTGCCGTCCCAGCGGACATGCTTGCCGTTGGACTCCATGGTGAGCTGCTGCAGGTAGGCCGGGAAACGGTGCAGGTACTGGCAGTACGGAAGCACGGCATGGCTCTTGGAACCGAAGAAGTTGACGTACCAGACGTTGAGCAGGCCCATCAGCGCGACGGCATTGTTCTCGAGCGGGGTATTGCAGAAGTACTCATCGATAGCATGGAAGCCCTCGAGGAACTGCTGGAAGCGCTCGGGGCCGAGCACGACGATCAGCGACAGGCCCACGGCGGAGTCGACGGAGTAGCGGCCGCCGACCCAGTTCCAGAAGCCGAAGGCGTTGGCGGGGTCGATACCGAAGGCCTCGACCTTCTCGAGTGCGGTGGAAACGGCGACGAAGTGCTTGGCAACGGCGTCGGCGTTCTGCTCATCGGAACCGTCGATGGCGCCCTGAGCCTTGAGCTGCTCGAGCATCCAGGTCTTGACCTCGCGGGCGTTGGTGAGGGTCTCGAGCGTGGTGAAGGTCTTGGACACGATGATCACGAGCGTGGTCTCGGGATCGAGGCCGCGGAGCTTCTCTGCCTGATCGTTGGGGTCGATGTTGGAGATATAGCGGCAGTCGATACCGGCGTCGGCATAGGGACGCAGGGCCTCGTAAGCCATGACCGGGCCCAAATCGGAGCCGCCGATGCCGATAGACACCAGGTGCTCGATCTTCTTGCCGGTAACGCCCTTCCACTCACCGGAGCGCACGCGCTCGGCGAAGGCATACATGCGATCGAGGACCTCGTGCACGTCGGCGACGACATCCTGGCCGTCAACGATGAGCTGGCCCTTATCGCTTGCCGGACGGCGCAGCGCGGTGTGCAGGACGGCACGGTCCTCGGTGGTGTTGATGTGCTCGCCGGAGAACATGGCGTCGCGGCGCTCCTCGAGCTTCACCTCGCGGGCAAGATCGCACAGCAGCTTGACGGTCTCATCGGTCACCAGGTTCTTCGACAGATCGAAGTGCAGGTCACCGGCGTCAAAGCTCAGCTTGTTCACGCGCTCGGCATCGGCGGCGAACCAGGCCTTGAGGTCGATACCATCGGCCTCGAGCTTCTCCTGATGAGCCTCGAGTGCCTTCCAAGCGGCAGTCGACGTAGCATCGATAGGTGCGGCAACAGTTGCCATAGAGTCCTCCTCAGCATACGGGCGCACGCCTCCATGCGCCCGGACATTCAGATGCCACTATTCTAGCGCAGGTCAAGACTACAATCAGCGAGCGTTGCCAATCGGCCCCCAAACGGCAACCGACCAAAAAGGACAGGTTTATTTTGGCAGGTCAAACGCTTTACCAGCCAAAAATAACCCGTCCCTTTATGGCAAATATTAGGCCGCGGCGCACACACTGCCGAGCAACTCACGCAGAGGAGACCCGATGCCCTCCAGCAGTTCGGGCGCGATAATGGCAAAAACGGGAACCTCGCCGGCGCCCACGACAGCAGGCACCTTGCCCTCCGAGACAATGCATCCATAAGGCACAAAGCCGTCTTCGCCGGCGTCAAGCGCCGCCATGCGACGCGCGAGCTCGCGCGCAAAGCCAGCAGTATCGGCATCGCCAATCGCCAGGACAAAGTCCACGCCCTCGTCGGTCGCCAGGGCCACGGCTTCGTCGATCAGCTCGTCTCCCCCGTCGCCCTCAACCGAGCCGCAGCGGAAAAGCACACGCTCGAGCAGGGCTCGATCAAGCGAGTCAAGTGCCGCCGAGACAAGCTCATCGCGCGTATGCTTGTCACCGCTCAGCACGACCAGCGCCTTGGTGCCACCGTAGTGAGCGACCAGTCGTCCGCACCAGCGAGCCACGTCTCCATCCGCAACAAGGCGCGTCGGCATACCAAACCCATAATTGACCATCTTTCCCACAACCCTTCCGTGCGTATAGGCGGTATCAATCGTTAGGCTCATGCTACGAAACGAGGTTTTCCGAGCTGTTTCGCACTCTTTAGAGCTGAGTTAAAAAACCGATCCAACCGCACGACCATACCTACCAAAACAAACACCAAAACATACCGGTCCTTTTTGACAGGTTTTGACGATGTCCGGACGAGCGGGTATTATCGAACAGGTATTCGATAAGAACATGTGTTTGATGGGAGGACGCGTGGGGCATGAGCGTCACACCTATATCTGCATCGACCTTAAGACGTTCTATGCCAGCGTCGAGTGCGTCGACCGAGGACTCGACCCACTCACTACGTGCCTGGTCGTTGCCGACGAATCGCGCGGGCGCACGACCATCTGCCTCGCCATCACACAGGCCATGAAGGACCTCGGGATACACAATCGCTGCCGCCTATTTGAGATTCCCGACGGCATCGACTACATCAAGGCCGTACCGCGCATGCAGCATTACATGGAAGTGTCGGCGCAAATCTACGGCATCTATCTGGAATACGTGAGCCCGCAAGACATTCACGTCTATTCAATCGACGAATGCTTTATCGACGTGACGCCCTATCTAGACCTCTACCACACTAATGCCAAAGGCTTTGCCTGCATGTTGCGCGATGAGGTCCTCGCGCGCACCGGCATCACGGCGACGGTCGGCATCGGCCCCAACCTATTCCAAGCCAAGGTAGCGCTCGACATTACCGCCAAGCACGTACCCAGCCGCATCGGCATACTCGACGACGAGACCTTTCGCAAGGAGATCTGGTCCCATCGTCCCATCACCGACATCTGGGGCATCGGGCCCGGCGTGGCAGCACGACTCGAAAAATACGGCGTCTACGATTTGATGGGCGTCGCGGCGCTCGACGAAAACCTGCTCTACGACGAGCTCGGCGTCAATGCCGAGTATCTTATCGACCACGCCTTTGGGCGCGAGCCGACAACTATCGCCGATATTCAGGCCTATCGCCCGCAGGCAACCTCAACAACCACGGGGCAAGTGCTCTCGAAAGGCTATGCCTATGAGCAAGCCTACACCGTGTTGCGCGAGATGGTCGACAACGCTGTGCTGGACTTAGTCGATAAGCACGTGGTGTGCGACAGTATCTCGCTCTTTGTAGGCTACGCGAGCGAGCGCGCCGACATACGCCGTCTCGACGCCAGCGGCACAGCGCAATATGTAGACGGATGCGGGCACCTGCGCTCGAGCACGTCGAGCATCGAACCCACCGCAACCGCCGGTCCCGAGCTCGCACCCCGTGCGCCCAAGCCCGTCCAGCGCGATGACGAACGGCGTCGACTGGTACGTGAGGCGCAGGCAATCGATGGCATCTTTGTGGGAGAACATGGCGGCAAACCGCGTGGTGGCTATGCCGCACTCTTCGCGCACTCTAACGCCTCGCGAAAGCTGCCCGAGCGCACCAATTCGTTTAAGAAGATCATGGGCTATTTCGATGAGCTCTGGGCGCAGACCGTCGATCCCAAACGACCGGTCAAACGCATCAACTTGGGATTTGGCAACCTCATGCCCGAAGAATTTGCCACCATCGATCTGTTCAGCGATGTCGAGGCCGATGAGCGCGAACGTGACTTAGCGCGCGCCGTCCTGGCCGTAAAGGGCAAGTACGGCAAGAACGCGCTCGTCAAGGGATTGAGCTTTACCGCCGGCGCCACCGCACGCGAACGCAACGATCAGGTAGGAGGACATCGTGCCTAAGTCCCAACAACAGCCGATGCGGCCACCGACGCCTTTTGAACGTCTAGCGGACCCCGAGGGAAGACGTCGCTCCACCGACCCAAAGCTTACCGCCAACGGCGCCGTCCGCGCCGGCCGTGCCGCGCAGTTTATGCCCTTTGCCGCCCTCACGGGATACTACGAGCTCGTGCGCAAACAAGAGATCACCGTCGAACCAAAATGCGAGCTCACAGAAGAAAAAGCCCTCGAGCTTTCGAAAAAGCTCGAGGGCCTCAAACGCGGCGACCTGGTCCGCGTCACCTATTACGATACGTACGGCTATCGCTCCCGCACCGGTATCCTTGACGAGGTGCTCCCTGCTTTCAAACTCCTCAAGCTCAAAGATATCGCCATCGACTTCGACGACATCCAGGACATCGAGCTACGCGGACGAGCCTAGACAAGGACGCGCATCCAAGGCAAGGCCTACAGCGTCATGACGTAGTAACCCGCATCTCTCACGGCAGCCTCAAGGACACCGCGATCGATCCGCCGCTTGGAGCGCACGCGCGCTGTGTGGTCCGCATACGTCACCGTTGCCCACACGCCATCCAGCGCATTGAGGGCATTGGCTACGTTCTGAGCGCAGCCGTCACAGCTCATGCCGCCGATGAGCAGCTCATCGCTATAGGGATAGTGTGATGCATCGGTATCCACCACAACAACCTTTTTGGCCTTCTTACCGCTCGCGCCATCGCTGCAGCAGCTCTTTCCGTGTGTCGAAGCGACAATGCGACGCAGTCCAAAAAACATGCCGACGGCAATGACGGCCAACACGATGAGATTCGCAGGGTTGAGCAAGTCGCTCATGCGTTCCCCTTTCAAGTAGCACTATCTAGATACCCCCATGGGGTGTCCCCATCTTAACCCAAAATCGTGTCCGTTCGGTCAATTAGTTTCCCTCTTCAAACTTTTTTGTTGACCATGGCTTACTTTCGTGTATAAGTTTTCCTAGGCTAACAACTGAGGACCCGAAAGGGGCATCGTGACTCGAACCATTGACATCCCAACATACCAAACGGCTGTCGTGCGCAACTGCTCCCCTACGCTCGCAGGTATCAAGCCGGCTTCGCTCTTTACCTATCCCGGCGTTTACGCCAACCAAAACGGAAAACCCGGCGCCGCCCATATCGAAGAGCGACGCTCTCGCCTGCTCGCCGTCATAGCCCAATGCAACCGCGAGCTCCAGCCACTCGGAATCCATATGAGCGTTTTGGTCTGGCGCCCCTGCGGAGCGCTCATCTATGTGTACCGCCCTGCGGACCTCATGCGATACCTCTCCGACCCCCGTGCCACGACGGCGCTAGCCGCCGAAGGTTACGATGTCCACAACCTGCCCGCATCCCTGGTGCATCTCGCCGCGCGCATCACGCTGGCAAGCAGCAATGCCGCAGAAAGCGCCTATGACGGCAGCGTCTGCGCACTCGCGCGAAATAGGCACTGCGATACGGGGTGCATATGCGAGTTCCCCCACGAAATTGGCTATTTTTTGGGCTATCCCTACGAAGATGTCCATCAGTTTATCGTCCAGCACGGCGAAAACTATAAGGTCTTTGGCGCATGGAAGGTATACACAAACGTTGAGCAGGCGCTCACGACCTTCGATTCCTATCGCGCATGCACGCAATACCTTACCTACATCTATCAACAGGGCTGCACTCTGGGACAACTTGTCCAGGCAACCCGATAGAGCATACAAAACGCGGCCGCACGCCGCACAACCGAAAGGAAGACATATGAGCAAGATCGCAGTCGTCTACTGGAGCGGTACAGGCAACACCGAGGCCATGGCAAACTTCGTTGCCGAGGGCGCAACCGGTGCCGGCGCCGAGGCAGAGGTCATCTCCTGCGCCGACTTCTCTGCCGACAAGGTCGCCGAATATGATGCCTTCGCCTTCGGCTGCCCCGCCATGGGTTCCGAGGAGCTTGAATACGATGAGTTCCAGCCCATGTGGGATGAGGTCAAGGAGACCCTCGGCGACAAGAAGGTCGTCCTCTTTGGCTCTTATTCGTGGGCCGAGGGCGAATGGATGGACAACTGGAAGGCGGACGCCGACGAGGCGGGCGTCAACGTCGTGGACTCCACCATCTGCTACGACGCGCCCGACGACGAGGGCGAGACCGCTTGCAAGGCCCTCGGAGCCGAGCTCGCGTAACGAACCCAGGGCCTCCAAAAGAGCCTGCATCAAAGCGCATCCTCATCCCTACAAAAGAGCGGGGGCTGGATTCAAGTCCAGCCCCCGCTCTTTTGTAACGGCAGTTACATCAACCGGCTACGAGATATTGCCCAAAAACGCCTTGGTGCGCTCGCTCTTGGGGTGGTCGAAGACCTCGCTCGGCGTACCCTCTTCTACAATGACGCCTCCGTCCATAAAGACGACGCGGTCGGCGACATCGCGGGCAAAGCCCATCTCGTGCGTCACGACGATCATGGTCATACCGTCGTGCGCCAGGTCGCGCATGACGCCAAGGACGTCGCGGACAAGCTCGGGATCAAGCGCCGACGTGGCCTCATCAAAGAGCATCACATGCGGATTCATCGACAGGGCGCGGGCGATGGCAACGCGCTGCTGCTGACCGCCCGAAAGCTGACTCGGCATAAAATCGATGCGCTCGGCCAGACCGACCTTAGTGAGCTCCTCGACGGCAATCTTCTCGGCCTCTTCCTTGCTGCGCTTGAGTACCTTCTGCTGCGCGAGCATGACGTTCTTTTTGACTGAGAGGTGCGGGAACAAATTGAACTGCTGGAACACCATACCCAGATGCGTACGTACCTTGTTAAGGTCGACACCCTTGGCGCACACGTCCACGCCCTCAACGACAATCGAGCCACTCGTGGGATGCTCCAGACGGTTGATGCAGCGAAGCATCGTCGACTTGCCCGAGCCCGAGGGGCCCAAGACCACAACGACCTCACCCTTGTGCACATCCAGATCGATATCGCGCAGGACCACGTTGTCGCCAAAGGCCTTCTGGAGGTTCTTGATACTGACGACGACCTCGTTCGAGTTATTGGTTTCGCTCATGATAGGACCTCCTTACAGACCGGCGATGTGATCGGCGGGCGTCGCGACAACCTGTCCGGCGCTCTTGGCGGGACGCTTCTTCTTGGTCTCGGCCGTGCCCAAAAGCCTCGCCTCAAGACCGCTCACCAAGCGAGCGAGCGGCAGGGTGATGACCAGATAGAACAGGGCGGCAACCACGTACGGTGTAATGGAGCCCGTCGTGGCCACGATGGTGCGGGCGTTCATGACGATTTCGACCACACCCACGGCGGCAAGCAGCGACGTGTCCTTGTAGAGCAAGATAAACTCGCTGGTCAGCGTAGGCAGGACATTGCGGAACGTCTGCGGAATCATGACATAGAGCAGCGTCTGGAAGGCATTCATGCCCAGCGAGCGAGCAGCCTCGTTTTGGCCCTTGGGGATCGACTGAATACCGGCACGGAAGATCTCGCACAAGTACGCAGACGAGTTCATGGCCATGACGATAACACCCAGCACATAGTCGTCCACTTTGACACCGGCCAGCGGCAGACCGAAAAACGCGATATAGATCTGCAGGAACGCCGGCGTACCGCGAATGATATTCACATAGATGCCGGCAAGACAGCGCAGGATGCGCGACTTAGAGATACGCATGAGCGACAGGGCAAAACCGAAGGGAATTGCCAGCGGAAACGCCACAAGCACGATCGAGAGCGACATAAGGAAGCCCTTGAAGACGATCGGCAGGCTCTGGACCAAAATGACCGGGTTCAAGAACAGGCGCAGGAACATATTGGAGTTCCACGCCTCGACCCACGGCTGCTCTTTAAGGTCAGCCAGGAAGTTATCGAAGGCCGTCACGCCCTTAATCTCGACGGGAGGAATCTTGGAGATCTTCTTGGTCGACCCGTCAGCGAGCGTATAGGTGCCGCTAAAGGCCTCATCGCCGCCCTCGACGGGGAAGGTCACGCCGTAAACCTCGACGCGGAAATAGCCGCCGGCAGGCGCCGTCTCACCAAAGTCAATCTTGAGCGTCTGGCCGTCAGCCTTGCACGTAGGTTTCATGGGCGTACGATCCATGAGGTCCTCGCCCGAGAGCATCGTCAATCGCGTGTCATCGGTACCAAACGTCGTGCCGTCGACAAACGTCAGCGAAAGACCGCTCAGTTCCTCGTCGGCATCGGCCTGAACTTCCCAAGTGATGCGCGTCTCGGTGCCGCCGACCACATCGCTACCCGAACCGGTATTGGGTCGGGCGGTAATCTTTGCGGTCTCAAGCGCCTGGGCGGTCGTGGGCACGCAGGCCCCCGCGCATACCAGGGCGAGCGCCACAGCCAGGGCACAGGCCAGCTTTTGGAGCATCGAGGGCAGTGGAAAACGCTGCTCCGCGGCCCCTTTGTTCAGTCGAGACAAGGTGGCTCCTATCGTAGAAGTTGCCGGCAAAACGAGACGGAAAAGCTCTCCGTCAAGAGAAGCGCAAAGGCCCTCTCCGCCAAAACGGAAAGGGCCCGCGCGCAATCAAGTAGCTATTTTACTTGATGTTGTACTTAGCCATGAGGGCGTCAACGGTACCGTCATCGGTCAGGTCCTTGATGGCCTGGTTGATGTCGTCCTTGAGCTTGGTGTTGCCCTGGTTGATGGCGATAGCGTACTCCTCGCCGGTGCTGATCTGCTTGATGGTCTGGCAGGTGTTGAACTGCTCGGCGGTCAGCTGGCTGGCAACGGAGCGGTTGGTGACTACGGCGTCGCCCTTATCGGACTGCAGAGCGCTGAAGCACTCGGTAGCGTCCTTGTAGGGGACGATCTTGGCCTTGGGGAAGTTCTCCTGGGCAAAGGCCTCGGCGGTCGAGCCAGACTGGACGATGATGGTAGCGTCAGCGTTGTTGAGCTTCTCGCTGTAGTTGTCGGCCGTGATGTCGGTGTTATCGACCTTGGTCACGATAGCCTGATCGTCCATGTAATAGGAATCAGAGAAAGTGACTTCCTTCTCACGCTCGGGCGTGTCGGTGATAGCCGCGATGGAAACGTCATACTTGGCGCCCGAAGCGACGCCCGGAACCAGCGTGTCGAAGTCATTGTTGACATACTCGACATCCAGGCCCAGCTTGTCGCCGATAGCCTTGATGAGCTCAAGGTCAAAGCCCTGGTAGTCGCCGTTGTCATCCTTGTACTCAAACGGCGCATACTCGGCAGAGGTGCCGACGGTCAGCGTACCGTCCTTGACGAGCGCGTACTCCTTGGAGCCATCGACCTTCTCGACCTTAGCGTCATCAGAGCTGCTGGAACCGGCATCAGAACCAGAGGTGGCGTTGGACGAGCCGCAGCCCGTCAGTGCGAGGGCGAGCGCCATAGCACCCGTGGCGGCAAATGCGCCAAGCTTCTTCAGCTTCATAATCAGTCTCCTTCCGGTGACCTCGTTTGATTCAGAGGTCTGCAAAAACTGTTGGCTATTATGCACCCGGAATTACGAATCTGCAATGAGAAAACTGATTGAAACAAACCCATAACGTGAATGGAATACTCTACTTTGTGACAGTCATTACTGCTGCAATGACCTTAATAGTCTAATTTCAGCTGCATAACCTGCAAGTTCGTTCGGAGTCTCCAAAATAAACGGCAGCGAACGCAAACGGCCATTCGATACAATATTCTGCATAACCTGCATACCGCCACCAAATTCCTCGCTGCCAAGATATCCCTTGCCGATGCACTCGTGACGATCTTTATGGGCGCCACAAGGGTTCTTCGAATCGTTGATATGCACGGCATGCAAGCGATCGATACCCACCACGCGGTCGAACTCGTCGAGTACGCCGTCCAGATCATGGATGATGTCGTAGCCGGCATCGCTCACATGGCAGGTGTCCAAACAAACGCCCAGCTTATCGGACAGCTCTGGGCGTTTGGCGGCAACGCCCTCGATAATGCACGCCAGTTCTTCAAAGCTACGGCCCACCTCGGTGCCCTTGCCCGCCATGGTCTCGAGCAATACCGTCGTCTGCTGTCCCTCAAACATCACCTGGCACAGCGTGTCGACAATCATCTGAATGCCGACGTCGGAGCCCTGTCCCACATGCGCACCGGGATGGAAGTTGTAGTAGTTGCCGGGCAGTGCTTCCAGACGCTGCAAGTCCTCGGCCATTGCCTCCAAGGCAAACTCGCGTGCCCGCTCTTTGGCAGAACAGGGGTTGTAGGTATACGGGGCATGCGCCACCAGCGGTCCAAAGTCGTTTTGCGCCATAAGCTCGCGCAGAGCCGCCACGTCATCCATGTCAAGTTCTTTTGCCTTGCCACCGCGCGGGTTGCGCGTAAAGAACGCAAAGGTATTGGCGCCAATGGACAGCGCCGTCTCCCCCATTGCCCGATAGCCCTTCGTCGTCGAAAGATGACACCCGATCGTCAGCATCTCCAACTCCCTCTTCATCAGTTGCGGTGAAATACGGTCTATTGGTGCCCTATTTTGGCGCAAACAGACCATATTCCACCGCAAGTTATAAAAGAGGCATCAGAGGAAAAGGCCTCCAAGGCATTCCAGGCGTTGGCGCCATGCCCCCCACGCCCTAAAGTTTCAAGCGAATCGCATCGATGATGTGCGCACAGCGCTGTGTAGCGGCTAGGGACATGATGGGGCTTTCGAGTTTCCCCGCCTGAATGAGCTGTGTCGCATGCGATGCCTCACCGTAAAAATCATCGACCTCAAATGGTGCATCGATTTCGAGTGCTCGACCGTCGGAGTACTTCACATGGGCGAGCTCGGGGCGATGGAGACGCTCGATTTCCAACGAGCCCCGCTCACAGGCAATCGTTAAGCGGCTTTCATATGTTGCTTTGCCGTCGCACACCATATGAATGGGTATACCGTCGACGCTCATATGAATCTCGTCGGCCCAATCGACGCGGCCGCCCGATACGTCACGCCAGCGAACTTCACGAGACGAAACCTCGCAAGCGCCCGCGAGCAAATCCTCAAACCAACCGACTGCATAGCAGCCCATGTCATATAGACAGCCGCCCTGCAACGGATCAAGCAGATAGCCTGAAGGAGACTCGCCGTAATCGAGCTTTTGCACGCTTTCAATCGAGACAATACGGCCAAGCTCACCCGACGCAAGCAAGTCCTTCACGCGAGTGCGCATCGGGCAAAACCGATTCTTCATCGCCTCCATAAACAGCACGCCGCGCTCGCGAGAGGTGGAGGCAATCGAGAGAGCCTCTTCCTCACTCAAAACGGCCGGCTTTTCGCACAGCACGGCCTTTCCGGCGCACAGCGCGTGACAGGCCCAACGCGTATGCATGCCATGCGGAAGAGCCAAGTAAATTGCGTCGACATCGGGGTCGGCAATCAGCGCGTCATAAGCCGCATCGCCGTTATCGTCGACCGAGGCATGGCCATGCGCAGCATCAATCGAAAACACTCGGCAAAATTCCTCGACATGTGCAGGAGTGCGGCCGGCCGCAGCCACCAGCCGTGCCCCGTCGACCTTCTTGAGCGACGATGCAAATCGATGAGAAATGTGCCCAGCGCCCAAAATGCCCCAACGAACCCCACGCGAATCATTACATGAATCCCGATGGCCCACGACAGCCCCCTTCAGTTGCGGTGGAATAGTCCCTGTTTAAGCCCTATTCTGCCGCAAACAGGAACTATTCCACCGCAAGTTATAAAAGGGTCACGAGGAGCGCGTTTTGCCGAAGGCCTTAAGCACTGCCGTCACGGGTCCAGGCTGGAAGCGTCGGCGCACGTCATCGAGACGCTCGGGGATATCGATATGCTGTGGGCAGTGGCGCGCGCATTTGCCGCACTTGACGCAATTGCTCACCAGCTTGGCCTCGCTTGTGCGCACCGCGCTCGCCGTAAAGTACTGCGACAGACCCGTAAACCAGCTGTGCGCATAGCTTGCGTTGTAGGCGGCAAAACATCCAGGGATATTGATGCCTTTAGGGCACGGCATGCAATAGCCGCATCCCGTGCAGGGCACGCGATTCGATTTTTCAAACTCATCCAGCACGTGCGCGATCGTGTCGAGCTGGTTGGCAGTCATCGAATCCGGCAGGGCCCGATCGGCCAACACCGCGTTCTCATCCACCTGCGCGATATCGGTCATGCCCGAAAGCAGCATCGTCACCTGAGGATGATTCCAGACCCACGAAAGACCCCAGGCGGCAGGAGTGCGCAAATGCGGGTCACGGGCACTATCGAGCACAGCGCGGGCCCGTGGCGGCAGCTTGCCCGCTAAACGCCCGCCCAGCAGTGGCTCCATCACAAACACCGCGAGCCCGCGCTCCGCAGCCGCCATGAGTCCTGCCGTTCCCGCTTGGTAACGCTCGCCGGCATAGTTGTATTGAATCTGGCAAAAATCCCACTCATATGCATCGAGCATCGTCAGGAAATCCGCCGCGCTGCCGTGGTACGAAAAACCAATCTGGCGAATGCGCCCCGCCGCCTTTTGACGCGCGATCCAGTCCTCGATGCCCAACGCCACCACACGTTCCCACTGGGCGGGCGAGGTAATGTTGTGCATGAGGTAATAGTCGATATGGTCGGTCCGCAGGCGGCGCAGTTGCTCGTCGAAGAACCGGTCGAAATCCTCCGCGCATTTGCACGAAGCATGCGGCAGCTTGGTTGCGAGCAAAACCTGGTCGCGCAAGCCCAGGCGCTCAAGCGACGCACCCACGCACGCCTCGTTGCCGGGATAGAGATAGGCCGTGTCCAGGTAGTTAATCCCCTGCTCCACCGCACGGGAAATGATGGCATCGGCTGTCTTCGCATCCGGACGTCCCGGCGCACCGGGAAACCTCATGCAGCCCAGACCCAGAGCGGATATTCGGTTACCACTTTTAGGGTCAACGCGGTATTGCACGGCCCCTCCCCTCCCATCGAAGCCCTGACAAGGCGAAACAAACCCGTCACGTCATCGAAACACATCGGAATCGCAATTGAGAACGTATCGTAACGCAGCAGAAATCGAGCCGTCACGGCACCGCTTTAACATCAGCAAAAAGCCCGATGAAAGGAGCCGGGCATCACCACGTGCGAGGACGCCTACCCCTACCCCGGCGAGCAATACATCCTCTCGGTCGACCGCCATCAGATCGAAGTCATGGACCATCTGGACGAGCTTCCCGCCACAGGCGCCGTCATCTTCTGCACCTTCCCCAAGG
>CABSMK010000023.1 GCA_902478825.1 uncultured Collinsella sp. | reverse complement strand
ATCTGCGCATGTCTCGTGGGCTCGGAGATGTGTATAAGAGACAGGGCCAGCACCACGCGAAACTCGGAGACGCCCTTGGCACGCGCCGTCTTGACGCAGTCAAGCTGCATGGCCTCGATAACGCTCGAACGGGTCATGCGCATGAGCAGGGCCGCCTGCACGCATCCAAGCGATATGGCCGGCAACGCAAGATAGCGTAAATGGCTGAACCAGCCCTTCGATAGCGGCGCATAGCCGGCCACCGGGAACACACGCAACGTGACGGCAAACAGCCACATAAGCATGAGCGCCATCAAAAAGCCGGGTATCGCCACGCCCAAAAGAGCAACGACACGCAAGACCGCGTCGGTGCGCGACCCATGTTTGAGGGCAGCGACGACGCCGCAAGGCAGTGCAATCAACAGCGCGATGAGCTGTGCCAGAAGCGCGAGCGATAGCGTGGGGCCAAAGTGCTCGGCGATCGCCTGCGTGACGGGCTGCCGCATAAAATACGAATCGCCCAGGTCGCCGGTAAGCACGCCGCCCATCCACTCAACGTAGCGCTGCGGCAGCGGCTCGTTGAGTCCCAGGCTATCGTTGACGCGCTCGATCTGGTCGGCCGAAGCCTCCATGCCGAGCATCGAAGAGGCCGGGTCACCCGGTGTGAGATAGATAATCAAAAACACGACAACCGAGATGATGAGCATCACCGGAACCATCGCGCCTATACGTTTGAGCGTGTACTTCATCATGCGAGGCGTCTATTTCCCCTCTGAACGTGGACAGGGCGTGGCGGCCACAGGGGACCAGACCCCTCCAGCCGCCACGCCATCTATTGCATTACTCCGGACGCTTGGCGTTCCAAATGATGGCCCCGTCGAGCACCTCGACGTCCTCGACGTCTGCCTGGGTGCCCGTGATGGAAGCGTAGTGGCAAAGCGGCTCGATGACGGCGATCTCATAGAGGCGTTCCTGAGCCTCGGCCCACTTCTTGGCCGCAGCGTCGGTGTCCTTGGCGGTGCGGGTCTCGGCCACGAGCTTGAGCGCCTCCTCGTCGGACAGGCCATAGAAGGCCTTGGAGACCGAGAGGGACTGGGCCGGGATGGGCTTGTAGTTGGTGGAGGCCACAAAGAGGTCCCACTGCTCGGGCTTGCCGGAGCGGATGTCCATGAAGGTCGCGAACTCGTAGCTGTCGACCTCGGCGGTGAAACCGGCCTTCTCGAGCTGTTCCTGCAGCGCGACGGTGGCGTTATACATATCCTTGTAGTCGGGGGTGGTCAGTAGCTTGACCGTTTCACCGGCATAGGAGGTCTTGGCCAGGGCCTTCTTGGCGGCCTTGGCGTCGGCCTGGTTAAAGTACTTCTTGCCCGCGTCGGTCGCCCACTGAGTGTTCTCGGGGTTGCCAAGGTTGGGATCGATGTTGAAGAGCTCCTTCTCGCCATAGGCGGCAAGAGCGGCCGCCTCGCAGTCGATAGCCATGAGGGCACACTTGCGGATCTCCTCGTCGGCGAAAATGCCCTCGTTCATGTTGAGGAAGGCGGTCAGAACGCCGGCGTTATGAGTGTAGAGCTTGACGTCGTCGTTGCCGTCGAAGTCGTGGTAGTTCTCGGTGGGGATCTCGCCAGCGATATCGTACTCGCCGGTCTCAAACCCGCTCACGCGCGTGGAGGCCTCGGTCACGAACTGATAGTAGATGTCCTTGGTGGGCGCGGAGACCTTGCCGGTGTAGCCCGAAGCCTTGCCGTGGGCGGCGACATAGTCCTCGTAGCGGGTGAGATGGACGTACTGGTCCTGCTTCCACTCCACAAACTTGTAGGCACCGGTACCCACGTACTCGGTCACGCCGGTATCGCCCGCGGCCTCAATGACCTCGGAGGGGAAGATACCCGGATACTGGGAGTGGTTGCCCAGGATGATCAGAAAGTCGATGGCGGGCTCGGTCAGCGTGCAGGTGACCTCGTGGTCGCCCGAGGCGGCGAAGGTGGCACCGGGCAGCAGGCTCGCGGCGCGGTCGTTGACGGTGAGCCAGCGGTTCATCGAGGCCACGACGTCCTCGGAGCCAAACTCCTTGCCGTTGTGGAAGGTGACGCCCTCGCGCAGCTTGATGGTGTAGGTCAGGCCGTCGTCGGAGACCTCATAGCCCTTGGCCAGCACGGGTTGGGGCTCGTAGTCGCTATCGAGGCCAAAGAGCGGCTCGACGACGTTGCAGATGATGTCCATGGTCACAAGCGACGACGTGGTGTGCGGATCGAGGCCGTCCGGGCTCGCCGGGAACGCGATCTGCAGCTCGTCGCGATACTCCACATCCTGGCCGGAGGCAGCGGCGCTACCGCTCTCGGCGCCCGAACCGCCGCAGCCGGTGAGGCCAAGTCCGGCCAACACGGAAAGCGTGCTAAGGCCGGCTACAAAGCTGCGACGGGAAATGCCCGCCTGGGTAAGGTCGTTGTTCATAAAATCCTCTCATAGCTGAACAAACGGACAAATATATGCAAAGCCGGACAGCGCCTTGCGGTGCATCGGGGTACCGCCCGGCAAAAGCAACGATACGTAATGGGGCCATCAAAGGGTCGACATACCCAAGCTCCGCCACATCGGATAGAAATCGAATTCTTCAGCCATGACGGTTCCCCTCTCGAACCAAAAATGAATAGCTACGGTATTTCTGCACGGTGGGCGGCGAAAACCCAGCCGTGCCTAAACCCGGAATTTTGGGGAACCTGCTTTGCAGCTGATTATTTAGTTGTGCGTCGTCTCTCCCGGAGCCGTGAACATACCTGCTCATATGCGGCTCCGAGCCATATACAGGGCGCGCGCGGCAACGCGGCGAATGTATGTCGTCTGCGGCATGTGCGCACCCTCCTTTACAAGTTAAGGTCAACTATATCAACGGTCGTCGACCATGCGAACACCGTTGACATTCGTACGACAGCGTCGTGTGCCGCCGTTTAATAAATAATTATCTGTGTTGATAAGAGTTTGTCATTCCCCATTCGGCGAACGGCAAGACAAAGCCTCCGAGACTTATATCCCCGACGGCATTACCCGGCGCTACCGACAAACCAGATGGATCCTGCTGGCATCAAAATGCATACGCAGGGTCTCGCCTTCTTGCGGTAACCCATCCGCTGGTACGCTCAATTTGTTGACCTTCCACTGCAGACGCGTTGGCGCATCGGCCCGCGGCGCATCCAACAGCACCAGGCGCTCAAAACGCGAATCGCTCACGCGCGCCACGTGCAGGTCGTAGCTGTTGCGACCCCGCTCGGCACGGTTGTCCACATGGAAGTAGCTCGCGCGAATGCCCAGGTACGCCACATTATCGGGAACCTCGCGACCCACGTTAAAGGTCATGCCCCAATCGAGCGCCTCAACTTCTTCGTCGCCGATCTTGCGCGCCCGGCTTGTGTTCTTGCAGCCCGTCAGGCGCAGTGCCGCCAGCGTCTGCGGACGGCGGACCACGTCCTCGACGGAGCCGATCTCCTCAACATGCCCGTCGTGCATCACGCAGATACGCTGGCACAGGCGGCACGCTTCGTCGATGTCGTGGCTCACGTAGAGCACGGTGCGGTTGCACACATCAAAGAGGTCGAGCATGTTTTGCTCGAGCGCGCTCTTAAGATACGCATCGAGTGCGCTCATGGGCTCGTCGAACATAAAGATGCCCGGGTGTGCCGCCACCATGCGGGCAAGCGCCACGCGCTGCTGCTGGCCGCCCGAGAGGCGCGCGGGATAGCGGTCGGCAAAATCGGCCAGGCCAAAAATGCCCAGGTAGCGCTCGGCAAGCTGCTTGCGCGCGGCGGCGTCGCCCGCATCCTTTACGCCGGCGCATACGTTATCGGCCACCGTCATGTTGGGAAACAGCTGATAGTTTTGGAACAGCAGGGCGCATTTTCGCTCCTGGGGCGACAGGTTGATGCCCGCCGCAGAGTCAAAAAAGGTCACGCCGTTGACGACGATCTTGCCCTCGTCGGGCGTCTCCACACCGGCAATGCAGCGCAAGGTGCAGCTCTTGCCGCAACCCGAGGCACCGAGCAGCGCCACACGCTCCTCGCCGGCCTCGAGCTGCATGTCGAGGATAAAGCCGGAATAGCGCTTTTTGATATCCAGAACGAGCGACATGGCCTATCGACCTCCCTGCAAAGCGGCATCATCGCGCATGAGCTCGGTCAGCGCCTCGCGATCGATACGCAGCGCATCGCCGCCCGCCGGGTCGAGCGAATCGCCCTGTCCGGTGAGATCTTTGGCCTGTTTGCGCTCCGCACGGGCAAGGCCCCGCTCGCGATACTTTTGCGAATGAGCGGTGTACATGTTGATGAACAGGATGACTAGGAAACTAAACGCTATTACGACCACGACCCAAAAGAGGGCCACCGACGTATTGCCGCCCATCCATTCAAAGTAAATCGCAATGGGAATGGTCTGCGTAATGCCGGCATAGTTGCCCGCAAAGAACAGGGTGCAGCCAAACTCGCCCATCGCGCGGGCAAAGGCGAGCACCGTGCCGGCGGCAATCGAGGGCCAGCCAAGCGGCATCATAAGCTTGGTGAAGATGCGACGCTCGGACCAGCCCAGGGTTCGCGCCGCATCGAGCATCTGCGTGTCGAGGCTCTCGAAGGCTCCGAGTGCCGTACGATAGACGAGCGGGAACGACACCACCACGGCAGAGATCACCGCCGCCGGCCACGTAAAGACGATCGAGACGCCGTGCGCGATAAGCCACCGACCGACCCCGGTCGATCGACCAAATAGCATAAGCAGCAAAAAGCCGCACACCGTAGGCGGCAGCACCATAGGAATCGTAAAGACCGAATCGAGCAGGCCCTTGATGCGACTCGAGGTACCCATGGTCTTCCACGCGGCGAACAGGCCCAGCGCAAACGCGATCACCAGGGCAAGACCGCTCGTTTTAATGGACACCCAAAACGGGCGATAGTCGATGTCGCCCAAAAAGGAAGCCAGAGAGGTCAAGGGCCCCTGCTCATCCCGCAACACGACAGACGATGCTTCTACCATGTGAGCGCTATCAAGCCAACGCGCGCCGCCCTTGGCATCACCCGAGGCTGACGCAATCACCACATAGCGGTCCCCATCCGCACCTCGTTCGTCAAAGCCATAGGTATACCCGCCGGCATCAAACGTTGTTTCCGCCGTGACATACCAAGGAAGATCCACGTCCCCCAGCTGCGCACCTCCCATGCAGTTTGCGCTGTCGAGTTCACAGACGAGGGCTTTGAGACCCGATACGCACTCGTTGTCCTGCGGATCCAATCCATACTTCTCGACCGCGTTGGGCGATATCCACACCACAACGCGATCGGCAGCAGGCGCCACTACAAGGTCCACGTCCTTGTCAACGGGAAACCGGTAGCCCTCAGGCTGGCCCTCCATGGCACGAGCGGTCCCCTTGGCCAACCGCTCAAAACCCTCGATCCCATAGGAAAGCCCATGGGCGGTCGCAGCAACCTGGGCCCCGTCCTCAGCGTCCCCAGCAAACGCAAATCCCGGCACCCAGCAAAGCGCGAAGGTCAAAGCACAGGCGACAAGCATGCGGAATCTATTAAGCACGAAAAGCTCCAAGCGAATACAAGGACGGAGTGAAACACAAAATGATGGAATTATCGCGCCAAGCCGCACTACGCGGAAAGCTCAAAGCCGTACTTAGCCCAAATCTTCTGAGCCTTCTTGTTGGACAGGCAAAAGTCGATAAACGCCTTGGCCTCGTCGGCGTGCTCGGAGCCATCGGCGACAGCACCTGGGTACACGATGGGCTTGTGCGAATCCTCGGGGCAAACGAAGGCCTCCTCGATGCCATCGTAGCGATAGATGTCAGAGCTGTAGACAAAACCGGCCACGCAGTCGCCTGTGGACACATAGGCGGCGGCGGTACCAACTTTGTCGGCCAGGGCCACCTTGTCGGCGATCTCGGGAGTATACTCGCCGTCGTCGCCCTCGGTGCCGGTGTAGAGGCCCACGGAGGCCAGGGCCTGGTTGGCGTACTTGCCGGCGGGAACGGTCTTGGCGTCGCCGATGGCGATCTTGCCGTCCAGATTCGCGACGTCGGCGATGGCCTCGACCATGGTGTCGGAGCCCTCGGCGCGAATGATCACGAGGTCGTTGACGAACATATCCTCGCGGGTATCGGCATCGACGAGCTCAGCGGTCCCGGCGTCATCCATGGTGCCCTTGGAGGCCGTGATGAGCACGTCGACCGCAGCACCGGCGCGCATCTGCTCGACGAGGTCACCGGACGCCTTAAACTGCGTGTCGGCAAACGTGATGCCGGTCTGCTCGGTGTAAAGCTCCTGGACCTCGGGCAGAGCCTTCTCGAGCGAGTTGGCGGCAAAGACCTGCAGCTCGACAGCTTTCTTGGAAGATGCCTTAGCAGAACCGGCATCGGATCCGGCCGGCTCGGACGTCTTGCTGCCCGAGCAGCCGGCAAGACCAAGGCCGGCAGCGGCGACAGCAGAAAGCGAGACGAATCCGCGGCGAGAAACCATATCGAACATATTCAACCCTTTCGGACCTTGTGCCCGGGTACCCCGCCGCGGGCTTTAATCTGCAACCAGATTATACTTCTGCGCGAATAATGATAGTGAGATATTATTCTCGTCAGAGAATATAGTTTCAAGTTACCGTGCACCTCGGCGTCGATTCGGCGGAAAACAAAGGCGGAGCAGCCGTTCAGGTCGCCCCGCCGCAGGTAAACCGCTTAGTTGGTATGTCCGCCGCCCGCCGTCATCTGAGCCGCATGCTCCAGCTGGTCTGCTATGGCCTCCCAGCTTTCGCGGGCGGCCTTCGTAGAACCGGGAAAGTTTACGACAAGTGTATGACCTCGTTGCATGCAAATAGCGCGCGAGAGCATGGCGCGGCGCGTCTTGGTCATGGAGTAGGTACGAATTGCCTCGGCAATACCCGGCACATCGCGGTCGCAGACGGAACGCGTCGCCTCGGGCGTTACATCGCGC
Organism: uncultured Collinsella sp.; assembly: GCA_902478825.1. Taxonomy (GTDB): domain Bacteria; phylum Actinomycetota; class Coriobacteriia; order Coriobacteriales; family Coriobacteriaceae; genus Collinsella. The sequence goes on along the minus strand of CABSMK010000023.1, from coordinate 8,944 downwards.
ATCGAAAGCCCCGTGCCGCCGCAGGTGAGCACGACATTGGCGTGGCACTCATCGGCGGCTTCCACAATGGCATCACCGATCTCGCTGACGTCGTCGCGCACGACCACATGTGAGGCGACCGTCCAGCCCTGTGCCTCGATAAGTTCCTCGAGTGCAGCTCCGGCCTCATCCTGCAAAAGATCGCGTGTGTCCGAGCACGTCACGATCGAAATCTTCAACTCCATAGCGTTCCTCCTATAGCGCCGTTCCCTCGGGCAGGTCGACGCGAACAACGTCCACGGCATCTCCCGCCTTGAGCTCGCACGGTCCTTCGTCAATACGCAACAGGCAGTTCGCACGCTGCATAGTTCCAAGCAGCGCCGAATTCTGTGTCTTAGCCTCGGTCACCAACAACTCACCGGTCTCGGGGTCGCGCAAAACCGTGGCGCGATCGAAGAAGCGGCGATGCTGTCGCTTTTTCACGCCGTGTGTGAGCGTCGCCTGCTGCACGGGACGCGCAACCTCGGCAAAACCGCGCATCTTGCGAATCGCCGGACGGGCAAGCATCTCAAAGCCCACATACGCCGCAGCCGGATTGCCTGAAAGCCCTAGGTAGGGCTTACCCCCGAGCAAGCCAAACGTGATGGCCTTGCCCGGACGCATCGAGATGCGGTCAAACAGTACCTCGCCCTCGCGCCGGACGAGCGCCGTCACGAAATCGTAATCGCCCGCCGAGGCGCCACCGCTCGTAATGACAAAGTCGCACTCCTGCACGGCACGATGCACCAGCTCGGCGATCGCTTGCTCATCATCGGGCGCTATGCCGTAGAATACGGGCTCGGCGCCGGCATCGAGTGCCTCGGCCATCAACGCCGACGAGTTGGAATCGCGAATCTGCCCGCGCGCCGGCAGCTCACCCGGCGCGACCAGCTCCGTGCCCAGCGAGATAATGCCCACGCGCGGAGCGGCATGCACCTTCACGTTCGCATACCCGGCGCTCGCCAGCAGGCCGGCGCCGGCCGGAGCCACAACCTCGCCAGCGCGCATCACGACGTCGCCGGCATGGGCTTCCTCAGCAGCCGAGCGAACGTTCTCCCCCACCTTGGCCGGCGCCGAGAAGCGAACGTGCGAGCCCTCGTTGCCATCGCCGTCGAGCACATCGACGATCTCGTATTTCACCACGGCATCGGCACCTTCGGGCACCGGCGCGCCTGTCATAATGCGGACCGCCTCGCCCGCGCCGATAGCGCCCTCAAACACATGGCCCGCGGCCTCGTGTCCGATAACGTCGAGCGTCACCGGCGCCTCGCCAGATGCCTGCGCCAAGTCCGCCGAGCGCACGGCATATCCGTCCATAGCGCTGTTGGCAAACGGCGAGATGTCGATATCGGCCACCGCGTCCTCGGCCAAGGGAAGACCGGCGGCCTGCCACACGGGAATCTCGACGAGATCGGTCGGAGCAACGTGCGACAGGACAATCGACTGTGCGTCATCCAGCGGAATGAGTTTCTCTGCCATATGCACCTCTTAATGTCACGGCGCACAACAGGGGCGCCGATTCTTTATGCTTGTCTCAGTATAATCCCCCGACGCACGACCGCGACTCGGCCTGTACCCGCAAATACACCTGTCGGTTGTAGGCCGCGAAACAGAATGGAAACCAACCCACCGGCTAGTCGCGTTTACCGCGTTTTATAATGCTTGCGTTGCAACCTAAAAGAGGAACGTATGGCTCATAACGACACAACCGAAAGCGCAAACGAAACGCAGGATCATTCCCAGCCGCTCGACGATGGCGGCTTTTTCTCCCTGAACGACGTCATCACGGCAGGCAGGCATCAACTTACCCGCTCCGAGCATCTCTTGGCTGCCGACACGCGCCGCAACGCCCGCAACCTACTCGCGAGCGCCAAGTTGCTCGCGCTCGTCGTCATTGTCTCGCTCGCCATGGGCGTTGCCGCTTGGGCGTTTTTGGCCTCGCTGAATATCGCCACCGACTATCGCGAGCACCATGCGTGGATTTACGCACTGCTTCCCGTTGTGGGCGTTGCCACCGCATGGGTGTACAAAAACCACGGTCTTGCCGCCAAACGCGGTAACAACCTGGTCATCGACTCCGCTCTGGGCACACGCCTCATCCATATGCGCATGGCCGTCCTCACCTTCGTCTGCTCCACGCTCACGCACCTAACGGGTGGATCGGCCGGTCGCGAGGGAGCCGCGGTTCAGATTGGCGGCACCATCGCCAGCAACATCTCGAGCCTCGCCCACCTTAAAAAGCATGACCACCACGACCTCATGCTCGCCGGCATCTCGTCGGCCTTTGGCGCCGTATTCGGTTCGCCCCTTGCCGGAGCTTTCTTTGGCATGGAGATGTGCTTTATCGGCAAGATCGACTACACCGCGGGCATCTACTGCCTGGTCGCCTCGTTTACCGGCTACTTTACATCACTCGCCCTGGGTACCGAGTACGAGGCGAATGTTATCGCCAGCGTTCCCAACATGACACCACGGACGGTTGTCATCGTTGTTATCAGCGCCATTATCTTCGGTCTGACGGCACGCCTCTTTGCCTGGTCAGTTCGAACCGTCAAGAGCCTGTACGGTCGCTTTATCACCAATTACCTCGTTCGCGCACTCATAGGCGCACTCGTGGTTTTGGCCGCCTATGCCCTTCTCGACGCCTGGGACTACGCCGGCCTTTCCACGTGGCTTTCCGGCGCCGGATTTGCCGGCAACACCACCCTGGCAGACGCAGCCATCAAGTTGGTCGTCACAGCGCTTACCCTGGGTGCGGGCTTCCAAGGCGGAGAGGTCACGCCCCTGTTTGGCATCGGTGCGGCGCTCGGCGGCTGGATCGGTTGCCTCGTCGGAATCGACCCCAGTTTTCTGGCGGCTCTCGGCATGCTCGGCGTGTTCTGTGCCGGCCTCAACGTGCCCATCACCACCTGCATGATGGCCATCGACCTGTTCCACGGCACGGCAGCCGGGTTCTTTGTCATCGTGGCCTTTATCAGCTACCTAACTGCCGGACACCGCGGCGTGTACCCCGCCCAGCGCATCATCTCGCCCAAGCGCCGTTCGCTTATTGTGGATGAGGGCGGTACGGTAGCGGATGCTATCGAGCGCCACAACGACCTGATAGAGTAGACGTAAGTATTCGACGTGCAGCCACAATCGGGGGCAATTCGACCTGAGCGCGACCGCACCGTCACGTCATACGCCGGGAGTCGCCCCATGCACGCAACTGATTTTGGTCGCACGCTCATCATCGCCAACCCAGCCGCCCAGTCGGGCGCCGCGCATGAGGTTGCCGAGCGCCTGCAACGCTTTTTGGATATGACCGCGCGCGCATCCCAGTTTGACTTGGTGCTAACCGAGCGCATGGGACACGCCAAGGAGCTGGCCGCTCAGGCTCAGGGCTATCGCACCGTTATCGCCCTTGGCGGCGACGGCGTGATTCACGAGGTCGTCAACGGGCTTATGACGCAAAAGGAGGACGCCCGCCCCGCTCTTGCCGTCCTGCCCGTTGGCTCCGGCAACGATTTTGCCCAAACGCTCGGCATCGACGATTTCTCCGGCAAGGATTTTGGCGCACTGCTCACCTGTGAGCTGCAGCGTCAGGACATCGGGCGCATTCGCTCATGGAACCCCGCAAGCGGCAGCGGCGAGGCTACCGTTGAGTACTACGACCAGACGCTCTCGGTCGGCATCGATGCCGCCATCGGCCTGGGCACCACCGAGCTGCGCAAAAAGACGGGCCTCGCCGGCGCTCCGCTCTACACTCTCTCGGGACTTGAGCAGTTTGGCCTACGTTATCGCAACTACCCCATGACAGTCAGCTTTGACGGGGCACCCGCCGAGCGCGTGAGGGCGATCATCATGGCCATCCAGCTGGGACCCACCTATGGCTCGGGCTATCGCATCTGCCCCAACGCCGACCCCTGCGACGGCATGCTCGACATCTGCTACGCATGCGGCCCTGTCCCTCGCGCGGTTGCCCTGCCTATGTTTCTTTCGGCCAAGGACGGCCACCATACCAAGTTGCCACCGGTTCGAATGCGCCGCTGTCGCCATGCCGAGCTCACTTTTGAGGAGCCCGACTACCCCATCCAGGCCGACGGCGAGCCCGTTGTCGCCTCGCGCATCGAGGTCGACATCCTCGGCGGAGCCCTCCACATCTGGCACCCCACCCGCTAACCCCACCTAAGTTGCGGTGAAATAGGGACTGTTTATGCATCTAAAGTCGCAAAACAGTCCCTATTTCACCGCAACTTATTGAGAAGATCATTCCTCCCCGCCCGGCTTACGACGGTTGGCCTTTTTAATCGCATTGAAGTGCTTGTCGTTGAGTCTGCGCTGGCGAGAGCGCTGAGGCACCTTGGTCTTTACGCGTCGACGCGGTGGACGCCCGCGACGCTCAAGCTCAGCGCGCAGCTTACGCAGGCAGCTCGCGCGATTCTGAAACTGGCTGCGGCTCTCACGCGCCGTCACGACAATCCCCGTGGGCCCATGTTTCATGCGCACCGCAGAGTCCGTCGTGTTCACGCCCTGCCCGCCCGGACCCGTCGCGCGAAACACCTGTACCTCGCAATCGCGCGCCAGCTCCTCGACCGACATCTCGGCATAGCGCGCATACTCACGCCATCCCATCTTGTTCTCATCCATATCAGCACCTCCCCTCATACAAAAAATGTGACAAAGGGACAGTCCCTTTGTCACATCGCATACCAATCGCTTGTGTTGCGCGCTTAGGCGAAGGTGATCTCGCCGTTCTCGCAGTCCATATCGGCGATACGGGCCAGGCTCTCAACGCGGAAGCCGCGCTGACGGAGCTTATCGCCGCCGCCCTGGAAGCCCTTCTCCACGGCAATACCGATGCCGGCAACCTCGGCGCCCGCAGCCTCGCAGATCTTGATGAGACCCTCAAGCGCACAGCCGTTAGCCAAGAAGTCGTCGATGATCAGGACCTTGTCGCCCTCGGACAGGAAGCGCTTACCTACAATGACCGGGTACTCCTTCTGCTTGGTGAAGGAGTAGATGGTCGTGGCATACTGCTCGCCATCGAGGTTGATGGACTGCGCCTTCTTGGCAAAGACCACCGGCACGCCGCCAAAATGCTGAGCTGCGATGCAGGCCATGCCAATGCCCGAAGCCTCAATCGTCAGGATCTTGTTGATCTCGACACCCTCGAACAGACGGGCCCACTCGGCACCCATGTGGTCGAACAGCTCAACGTCGCACTGGTGGTTGAGGAAGGCATCAACCTTAAGGACGTTACCGGCCTTTACGATGCCGTCATGGCGAATACGATCCTCAAGCTCCTGCATGGCGCAACCCCTTCTCGCGGCAACGATACCGCGCGATTAATAAACGTTGTTCGATAGTCTACCACGGACCGACCCCCGCCCGCCCCACAAGCCGCATCGCACCACAAACCAGTCTTTTTGGGACGGCGCGAATCGTGGCAGACAGCCTCCCAACATGCTAATGGCGGGCGCGCATCTTCACCAAACGCACCATGGCAAGCGCAAAGCCCACGGCGGCCACAGCCATGAGTACGTAGAACACCGAGCGAAAGCCGAATAGGAATACGTCCGGACGACCTGTAACAAAACTGGTCACGGCCTCGCCCATCGCCACGCTCATCTGCCCATACAGGATATTCGACGCCACCGTAATGCCGAGTGCCATGCCGGCGTAGCGCGCCAAACTACCCAGGCTGCCCGCAAAACCAAGTGCTTCGCGCGGAGCCGAGCCCATATACAACGAGTTGTTGGGGCTCTGGAAAATCGACGTACCGCACGACATAAACGCGACGCAGCACACGATCACGGGGATAGAAGAGTGCTCGTCGAGCGTGCTTACCGCAAAAAGACCGCACACGTACACGCCCAGGCCGACCGCCGTGGGGCCCTCGCAGCCAACACGGTCCGAAACCGTACCCGATAGCGGACCGATAAAGGCATTCACCATCGGCAGCGCCAAAAACAGCAATCCGGAAATGTCGGAACCAAACCCATGCGCGTCCTGAAAATAGAACGGCAGGATAAACTCGGATGCACCAATACCAACGAACACGATGAGCATGCAGGCAAGGTTGATAGTGAAGGCCGAATTTGCAAAGCAGCGACGAGCAGCCTCGATCAGGGACATGGGGCGCTCGCCGGCCTCCGGCTTAACATGCGGCAGCGTGTAGAGCCCCACGATAAACGAGATTACGCCAATAGGCAGGTTGATGAGGAAGATACTCTCCCAGGGAAAGCTTGCCACCAGCATGCCGCCGAGCACGGGGCCACACATCATGCCGAGGGCCACAAAGGTCGCGAGAATACCCATGGCACGGCCTCGTTCGCGCGCCGGAAACGACTCGGTGATGATACCCATGTTGTTAGCCATGGCCGCCGCGCAACCGATGCCCTGAACAATGCGTGCCAGGATAAGAACCTCGAGCGAGGCCGAAAGGCCGCACAGCAGCGAACCGACCGAAAAGACGATGACGCCCAGCTGGAACACATTCACCTTGCCGCGCACGTCGCCCAGACGGCCAAACGGCAACATAGCCACGCATGTCGCAAGCAGGTACACCGAGCTCACCAGTTGAATGCGGTCGAGGCCCACGCCCAGCTCCTTTTGCATCACGGGCAGCGCCACGGTCACGACGGTCGAATCCAGACACACCATAAACGTCATAATGAGCACGGTAAACAGGATCGCCCATTTATTCTTGCCATGGGTGTCGCCCTCTAGGGCAATGTGCTCGCGGCGCAGCTGCTCTGCAGTTTTCTCCATATCCATCCTTTCGAGTGGCCCAACGCAAAAACGGGGCCCCAATCGCCTGCAAACAGCCGCGATTGAGGCCCCGCCTACGGAATCGGAACGAAAGGTCGCCGAAGCTTTCTGCCAGTATCGGCGCCTTGTGCGAACGCTAGCCTAGCACTGCTCGAGTGCCTGCTCAAGGTCGGCAATCAGATCGGCCGTGTCCTCGAGGCCGCACGACAGGCGCACCATGTCGGCGGAGATGCCACAGGCGATGAGCTCCTCATCGTTCATCTGGCGATGCGTGGCGTTAGCAGGATGCAGGCAGCAAGTGCGGGCGTCGGCCACGTGTGTGGCGATCTGGGCGAGCTTGAGGCTCTTCATAAAGGTCTCGGCAGCCGCGCGACCACCGTTAAAGCCAAAGCTCACGACGCCGCAGGTACCGTTGGGCATGTACTTCTGAGCCAGGTCATAGTACTTGTCTCCCTCCAGGCCCGGATAGCTCACGAAGCGCACCTTGGGATGGCTCTGCAGGAACTTGGCAACGGCCAGGCCGTTCTCGCAATGACGCGGCATGCGCACGTGCAGGCTCTCGAGCGAGCTGTTCAGGAAGAAGGCCGCCTGCGGGTTCTGCATGGGGCCGAGGTCGCGCATGAGCTGAGCGGTGGCCTTGGTAATGAAGGCACCCTCACGACCGAACTTCTCGGCATAGGTCACGCCGTGGTAGCTCTCGTCGGGCGTGGTAAGACCCGGGAACTTGTCCGCATGGGCCATCCAGTCAAACTGGCCGTGGTCGACGATCACGCCGCCCAGGTAGGCAGCATGTCCATCCATGTACTTGGTGGTGGAGTGCGTGACGATGTCGGCGCCCCACTCAAAGGGACGGCACATCACGGGAGTCGGGAAGGTGTTGTCGACCATCAGCGGCACGCCGTGGTCATGTGCGGCCTTGGCAAAGCGCTCAATATCGAGCACGGCAAGGGCGGGGTTTGCGATCGTCTCGCCAAAGACGAGCTTTGTGTTGGGCTGAAAGGCAGCCTCCAGCTCCTCATCGGTGCAGTCGGGGGCGACGAACGTGCAGGTCACGCCCATGCGGCCCATGGTGTGGGCGAGCAGGTTATACGTACCGCCGTAAATGGCAGAGCTTGCGACCACGTGATCGCCGGCACCGGCAACGTTAAAGATCGCGAGGAAGTTCGCAGCCATGCCCGAACTCGTGAGCATCGCTGCGGTGCCGCCCTCCATCTCGCAGATCTTGGCGGCAACCAGATCGCACGTGGGGTTCTGCAGACGGCTGTAGAAGTAGCCCGACTCCTCCAGGTCAAACAGCTTGCCCATGTGCTCGGACGTGTCGTACTTCCACGTGGTGGACTGGTAGATGGGCACCTGGCGCGGCTCCGCATCTCCCGGGTGATAGCCGCCCTGAACACATGTAGTACCGATAGTCTGCTCGCTCATATCTAGCTCCCTTGCCTGGGTTACGTTTTATTTGGTTCACGATACCGCTACCCTGCACCCCTCTCAACCCATCCCCAAGATAGGTTATGGGACAAATTGATTAAGGGTATTTATCTCAAGCCTTGGGCATTTGCTCGATAGATAAAAATGAAGCATACATGAAGCTCTCGATGATTACATGCCCCGTCACGGGTACCATAAGCGGGTACACCGTGACCAAGGAGACAACGATGAAGCAGATCGATACCACCCAGCTCGACACCGCCGCCTGCCAGGCTCAGGCTGCCGAATACCACGCCCGCGGCTTTAACTGCGCACAGGCCGTTGCCTGCACGCTCGCACTTGCCGTCGGGCTCGACCCCCAGACCGCCTTTACCCTCACCGAGGGCTTTGGCGCCGGCATGGGTGGCATGACCGAGACCTGCGGCGCCATCTCGGGCGCCGTGGCCATCATTGGGTTTGTAATGAGCGACGGCATGGAAAACCCCAAGACTAAGGGCCAGACCTACAAGCTGTCGCGCGAAATCGCCAAGCGCTTTGGCGAGAAGAACACGACGACCGTCTGCGGCACGCTCAAGGGCATCGGATCGGACAAGGGTCCGCTCCGCAGCTGCCCCGGCTGCATCGACGATGCCGTCGAAATCGCCTGTGATGTGCTAAAGCAGCTCGCCGAGTAAACGTCGGCGACATAAAACGACGGCCGGCGCGCTTGGGATACTTCCAAAAGCACGCCGGCCGTCGTCGTTAG